>CAMWJM010000076.1 GCA_947174575.1 uncultured Alistipes sp.
CTATCTGAACGAAGGTTGTGGTAAGACCCGAACACAAATAAACAATACCCCACACTTGTAAAGGATATGCTGCGAACATACCGATACAAGCGATGAGTGTTGTCGTTCTCCTTGTGTTCTTGAAAATTACCACATTTTCGTTCAAGGATGAAGCAAAACACTTTCATCTTCCCATATGTCGTCCTCCGGTGCGGGGGACGAGGCGAAGATACGAAAATATTTGCAATAAACGATACGCTCAAGCGGGGTATTGCGGCGGCAAAGGTAGCGCAAAGCCTCTGAAAATCGTATTTTTTCTTTTGCTATGTTCTGCGTATGTTGGCCGTTTCGACTTGTCGGGGCGGGGTGCAGAGCGGCTTCCGAAAGCGCCCGTACATCGCATGGCGAGCGGTGCGGATTGCGGGGGCGGGGCGGTGTTCGCCGATTGTCGGTCGATTTTTTTCGTGTTTTGCGGATTTTGTCTATTTTTGCGATTCGGGAACGGTCGGCGCCGCGCGTGCGGCGGGCCGCAACCCCGGGGACTCATTGCGAACACTTAAATAAACGAGATCGTTATGTTGTGGAACTTTTTCGCCCAGGCGCTGCCCGTCGACGAGCCGCTCATCCTGCCCGACAGCGTGCAGAAAGCCAACATCGCCCAGACCATCGACAAGGTGATCCATACGGACTACCGCCAGTTCTTCTCCGACATGCTGGGCGACATGGTGTGGATCGCACTGAAAATAGTGGTCGCGCTGGCGATCTATTTCATCGGTCGGTGGATCGTGCGGCGGTTGATCGCCCTGCTCGATCTGGCGTTCGAGAAGCGCAAGGTCGACATCTCGCTGCGCTCGTTCATGCGCCACACCGTCAAGATCATCTTCACGGTCATCCTGATCCTCATCGTCGTGCAGACCCTGGGCGTCAACGTCACCTCGATCATCGCCCTCTTCTCGGCTGCCACGCTGGCTATCGGTATGGCGTGGAGCGGCACGGCCCAGAACTTCGCCGGCGGCATCATGATCTTGTTGATGAAACCCTACCGCGTCGGCGACTTCATCTCGGCACAGGGCCAGTCGGGCACCGTGCGCGACATCAAGCTGTTCTCCACGGTCATCACCACGCCCGACAACCAGACGATCTTCGTCCCCAACAACTCCATCGCCACGGCTATCGTCGACAACTATTCGACCGCCGATCTGCGGCGCGTCGACTGGACGGTCGGCATCTCCTACGGCGACAGCATCGAGGCGGCCCGCAAGGCGCTGCTCGACATTCTGGCCGCCGACAGCCGCGTGCTCGCCGATCCCGCGCCGGTGGTGTGGGTCGCCGCACTGGCCGATTCGTCGGTCAACCTCACCGTCCGCGCGTGGGTGCGCAATGCCGATTACTGGAATGTCTTCTTCGAGAACAACGAGCGGTTCTACAACGAGCTGCCCCAGCACGGCATCAACTTCCCGTTCCCGCAGGTGGACGTACATATGAAGAAAGAATAATACGCTGAATCTATGGAACTCAAGGAGATTCTGGCCATTTCGGGCCAGCCCGGACTGTTCAGGTACGTCGCGCAGTCGACGCGCGGCGTGATCGTCGAGTCGCTGCTCGACGGGCGGCGCAGCAACGCTTCGGCTTCGTCGAAGGTGAGCGCCCTGACCGAAATTTCGATGTACACCGAGGGCGACGACATCCCGTTGGCCGAGGTCTTCACCCGCATCTACGCCCATACGGGCGGCAAGGAGGCCGTTTCGCACAAGGAGGCGCCCGAGAAGCTCAAGGCCGCGTTCGCCGAGGTGCTGCCCGAGTACGACCGCGATCGCGTGCATGTCTCCGACATCAAGAAGTGCTTCGCGTGGTACAACACGCTCGTCGCTGCGGGCTTCACGGAGTTCAAGCTCCCCGAGGAGGCCGAAGAGAAGTAGCCGGCGCAGCTTCCGCAGAGCGTGCAGGCATCGTGGCGATGCGGCGCGCGGAGGCACGGTATTCGGAGTATCCACTTTATATCGTTATCGATGAATCTTTCTGCCGAGCATGTCGAACGACTGCGGACGCTGATGATGCAGCCCCCGCAGCGGGTCGTGATCGTCGCCCACACCAACCCCGACGGCGATGCCGTGGGTTCGTCGCTGGCCTGGGCCGAGGCGTTGCGCAGCATGGGGCACAGCGTGACCTGCGTCGTGCCGAACAAATACCCCTATTTCCTCGACTGGATGTCGGGCATTGAGGAGATCGTGATCTTCAAGAACGACACCGAGGGCGTCGCCCTGAAGGCCGTCGCCGAGGCCGACATGATCTTCTGCCTGGACTTCAATTCGCTGTCGCGGCTGGAGATCTTGAGCGACACCATTGCCGCCAATACGTCGGCCCGGCGGGTGCTGATCGATCATCATCTGTCGCCCGCTCCGGGCTTCGATCTGGCGTTCTCGTATCCCGAGGCGTCGAGCACGTGTTACATCGTCTTCTGTTTGATCGAGGCGCTGTTCGGCGTGGAGTTCATCTCTACCTCCATGGCCGAGTCGCTCTATGTGGGCATGATGACCGATACGGGCAATTTCGCCTACTCGAAACTCACGCCGGGGCTGTTCCGTGCCGTGGCGTCGCTCGTCGAGCGGGGCATCCGCATCCCCACGATCCACAACAACGTCTATAACTCCTACACCGAGGGCCGCGCCCGTCTGTTCGGCTATGCGATCGACCGCAAAATGCAGATCATCGAGGAGGGCACGGTGGCCTACATGTCGCTCATGGAGCACGAGATGCGTCGCTTCCAGTTCCAGCAGGGCGACAGCGAGGGATTCGTGAACTATGCGCTCACGATCAAGAAGATGAAGGTGTCGGCCATCTTCCTCGCGCACCGCAAGTTCATCCGCGTGTCGCTGCGCTCGCGCGGCGATGTCGATGTCAACCTCTTCGCCCGCAAGTACTTCAACGGCGGCGGCCACAAGAATGCTGCCGGAGGCAAGTCGTTCGTCTCCATGCAGGAAACGATCGACCACTTCGTCCGCTCCGTGCGCGAATTCGCCGAACAAGGGTATTTGGACAAGAAGGTGTCGAAAGTCGAAAACTGACTCTTCAGACCCGCGATCGGCCGGGTTACGGCAGTTCCCCGTCGTCGGATGTCGGGGCGCCGATTCGGAGTACTCCCGAGTTCGTACGGTTTCGAAGCCCGCGCTTGCGCGGGCTTCGGCATTCCGGCATTCCGGTATGTTCGTTCGCCTTTCGGTTTACTCTCTTTTTCGAGTTCTGTCGGCGGCATCTTTTTCGCGCGCGTCGGGCGTTCTCCGGCGCTGTTCAAAACTTGTTCATTAAATTCCGCTCCTCGGCGGCGGTTTTGCCGGCGATTTTTCCTACTTTTGTTTCGGCGAGGTTCTCCGCCGGCGGCTGCCGGCACGAGATCAAAAGGGAACCCTGTGCGAATCAGGGACTATGCCCGTAGCTGTAAGTTCCGTCGTGTGCTGCGCATTCTTGAGCCACTGTCCCCCGTCGCGGGGCGGGAAGGCGTGCAGCGGGAACGAGTCAGAAGACCTGCCTTGCCGGAATCGACCCGCATCTTCGGGGCCATAGGGTAGGGTCGAAAACGATTACCGTAAAAATTTTGTGACCGACGTTTCCGGGTTTTCCCGGAAGAAGAGTCGTCGTCCGTGTTGTTTACTTCGTTGTCGGTGGAGACAGCGGAAAGAGAGGGCGACTTTCCTGCTCCTTGCAGGACATGGCTCGCTTGCGGTGGCTCTGTTGCGGCAATGGCCGTAGTTTGCGGGGCACGCGCTTTTTGCGGGCCTCCGCGGGGGAGGGGGCTGCGGCCCGCACGGCTCGAAAGACCGTCGTGACGATACGAAACTATATAATATAGCTATTTTTATGGGTATTTCCGAACTTACCATTGTCAAGCGCGACGGGAACCGCGAGGCGTTCTCCGTCGAGAAGATCAAGCGCGCCGTGAGCAAGGCGTTTCTGGCTGTCGGCGGCTATGCCACAGACGACGATCTGACGGCTGTCTTGAGCCGTGTCCGCGTCTCGGACGGCATGTCGGTCGAGGAGATTCAGAACCAGGTCGAAACCGCTTTAATGGCCGAGCGCTATTTCGCCGTGGCCAAGAGCTACATCCTCTACCGGCAGAAACACTCCGAGGATCGCGAGACGCGCGAGAAACTCGATTTCCTGACCTCCTACTGCGATGCGTCGAACCCCGCCACGGGGTCGAAATACGATGCCAACGCCAACGTCGAGAACAAGAACATCGCCACGCTCATCGGCGAGCTGCCCAAGCAGAACTTCATCCGCCTGAACCGGCGCCTGTTGACCGACCGCATCAAGGAGATGTATGGCAAGGAGCTGGCGGACAAATACCTGCATCTGCTGAACAACCACTTTATCTACAAGAACGACGAGACCTCCATGGCCAACTACTGCGCCTCGATCACCATGTATCCGTGGCTGCTCGGCGGCACGCTTTCGGTGGGCGGCAACTCCACGCGGCCCACCAACCTCAAATCGTTTTGCGGCGGCTTCGTCAACATGGTCTTCATCGTCTCGTCGATGCTCTCGGGGGCCTGCGCCACGCCCGAGTTCCTCATGTACATGAACTACTTCATCGAGCAGGAGTACGGCGACGACTATTATCTGCATGCCGACGAGGTGGTCGACCTGTCGAAGAAGCGCCGCACCCTCGACAAGATCATCACCGACTGCTTCGAGCAGATCGTCTACTCGATCAACCAGCCCACGGGCGCGCGCAACTTCCAGGCCGTCTTCTGGAACGTCGCCTATTACGACCGCTACTATTTCGAGTCGCTGTTTGGCGAATTCCTCTTCCCCGACGGCTCGAAACCCCATTGGGAGTCGCTCTCGTGGCTGCAGAAGCGCTTCATGACCTGGTTCAACCGCGAGCGCACCAAAACCGTGCTGACCTTCCCCGTCGAGACCATGGCGCTGCTCACCAAGGACGGCGATGTCATGGACAAAGAGTGGGGCGACTTCACGGCGCGGATGTATGCCGAGGGCCACTCGTTCTTTACCTACATCAGCGACAACGCCGATTCGCTCTCGTCGTGCTGCCGCCTCCGGAACGAGATCCAGGACAACGGCTTCAGCTATACGCTCGGCGCCGGCGGCGTGTCGACGGGGTCGAAAAGCGTGCTGACGATCAACCTCAACCGCTGCATCCAGTATGCCGTGAAGAACAACATGCACTACCTCGCGTTCCTCGAAGAGGTCGTCGATCTGGTGCATAAAGTCCAGACGGCTTACAACGAAAATCTCAAACGGTTGCAGTCCAAGGGCATGCTGCCGCTGTTCGACGCCGGCTACATCAATCTTTCGCGCCAGTATCTGACCGTGGGCGTCAACGGTCTGGTCGAGGCGGCCGAGTTCCTGGGTCTTTCGATCGACGACAATGACGCCTATGCCGACTTCGTGCAGGGCGTGTTGGGACTCGTCGAACGATATAACAAGAAGTACCGTTCCAAGGAGCTGATGTTCAACTGCGAGATGATCCCGGCCGAGAACGTGGGCGTCAAGCATGCCAAGTGGGATCGCGAGGACGGCTATGTCGTGCCGCGCGACTGCTACAACTCCTATTTCTATGTCGTCGAGGACGGGTCGCTGAACATCGTCGACAAGTTCCGCCTCCACGGCCGCCGCTACATCGAGCACCTCACGGGCGGCTCGGCCCTGCACATGAATCTCGAAGACCACCTTTCGCAGGAGCAGTACCGCCAGCTGCTGCGCGTGGCTGCGGCCGAGGGGTGCAACTACTTCACGTTCAACATCCCCAACACGGTCTGCAACGAGTGCGGGCACATCGACAAACGCTATCTGAAAGAATGTCCTGAATGCCACAGCGACAATCTCGATTATCTTACGCGCGTGATCGGCTACATGAAGCGCGTGTCCAACTTCTCGGTGGCCCGCCAGAAAGAGGCCGCCCGCAGGTTCTACGCCAAGGCCGAATCGCCGTCATGTTGAGGTTCCATAATTTCGACGTGGTTTTCGCCGAGATTCCCGGCGAAACCACGTTGGCGATCAACCTCACGGGGTGCCCCAACCGCTGCCCCGGTTGCCACAGCCCCCACCTGCAGGCCGACGGCGGCGAGGTGCTCGACGACGAAGCCTTGCGGGTGCTGCTCGACCGCTACGGCCGTGCGGCGACGTGCGTCTGCTTCATGGGCGGCGATGCCGAGCCGGCAGAGGTCGCGCGGCTGGCCGGCGTGGTGCGGCAGGCGATGCCCGAGTTGCGCGTAGGGTGGTACTCGGGTCGGGAACATCTTCCCGAGGGACTGCGGCTTCGGGCGTTCGACTACATCAAACTGGGGCCGTGGGTCGAGGCGCTGGGGCCGCTCGCATCGCCCGCGACCAACCAGCGGCTCTACCGCGTGGCGCCCGACGGCACGATGGACGACATCACGGAGCGTTTCCGCCGGC
>CAMWJM010000077.1 GCA_947174575.1 uncultured Alistipes sp.
TTGCGGAGCTTCATTACATCGGCTGCTTTGATTTCCATAAGAATGAATTTTAATCGTTAAACGTTCAATCATGCAGTCTCCCCGCCCCGGCAGAACCGGAACCGAAGTCCCGTTCTGCACCCGGCGGGAAAAACTCGCGGTTTACTCCTCCGCAGCGGCTTCGGCAGCCGGCTCCTCGGCGGGAGCCTCCACGGCGGCGACTACCTCCTTGACGACCTCCTCCTCGGCATCGATCGTAGCCTTCACGGCTTTCTTGATGCGGGGCTTGGCCTCCTTCTTGGCAGCTTCGGCACCGGCCTCGGCCTCCTGGGTCTCTTTCTCCTTTTCGAGCTTGCGCTCCTCCAGACCTTCGGCGATAGCGGCGCACATGGCCTCTACGACCACGGCGATCGACTTCGTAGCATCGTCATTTGCAGGGATAACGTAATCAATGTCGGTCGGATCACAACAAGTATCAACCATTGCAAATACGGGGATGCTCAAACGCTTGGCCTCCTTAACGGCGTTGGCCTCCTTCTGTACGTCGACGACGAACAGAGCGGCCGGCAGACGCGTGAGGTCGGCGATCGAACCGAGGTTCTTTTCGAGTTTGGCACGCTGGCGTGCGATCTGGAGCTTCTCGCGCTTGGAGAAGTTATCGAACGTACCGTCGGCGGTCATCTTGTCGATGGTCGCCATCTTCTTGACGGCTTTACGTATGGTGGGGAAGTTCGTGAGCATACCGCCGGCCCAACGCTCGGTGACGTAGGGCATGCCGACGGCTGCAACCTTTTCGGCAACGATCTCCTTGGCCTGCTTCTTGGTGGCGACGAACAGCACGCGGCGACCGCTCTTGGCGATCTGCTTGATGGCTGCGGCGGCCTCGTCGACCTTCAGAACGGTCTTGTGCAGGTCGATGATGTGGATGCCGTTCTTCTCCATGAAGATGTAGGGAGCCATTTTGGGGTTCCACTTGCGCTTCAGGTGACCGAAGTGCGCACCGGCCTCCAACAATGTATTAAAATCAGTACGTGACATTTTCAATTCTTGTTAATCGATTCTAATTCTCTTTTCAACAACTCCGCAAGTAGCGCCCCGACGAGGGACGATCCGCGAAGTTTTCCGCGGCGCGGCAACCGAACGGTAGTACATATATAATATAGGTAATCCTCCGATTTGGAACCGACGCCGTACTTGCCGAAATTCCGGTCGTATTAACGCTTGCTGAACTGGAACTTGCGACGTGCACCGGGCTGACCGGGCTTCTTACGCTCAACCTCGCGGGGATCGCGCGTGAGGAATCCGGCCTTCTTGAGGGTCGGACGCATCTCGGCGTCGATCTCACACAACGCGCGTGCGATGCCCAGACGAGCGGCTTCAGCCTGCCCCTTGATGCCACCGCCATCGAGGTTGATGGCGATGTCGTAACTCTCGGCGGTGTTGGTAGCCAACAGGGGCTGCTTGACCTGGAACTGGAGAATTTCGAGCGGGAAATAGGCAGCAAGCTCTTTGTGGTTGATTGTAATCTGACCCTTGCCCGGCTTCACGTATACGCGAGCCACAGCGGCCTTGCGGCGACCTACGGTGTTTACAACTTCCATAACTCTTACTTGATCTCGTTCAACTTAATGCTCTTGGGGTTCTGGGCGGCGTGCGGATGCTCGGCGCCGGCATACACCTTGAGATTTTTCAACAACGCGGCACCCAGACGCGTGCGGGGCAGCATGCCCTTGACGGCCTTTTCTACCAAGAAAGTCGGTTTCTTGGCCAGGTAATCGACCGGAGTAGCGAAACGCTGACCGCCGGGATAACCCGTGTGACGCGTGTAGACCTTGTCGGTCATTTTCTTGCCCGTGAGCTTCACCTTGTCCGCATTGACGACGATGACATAGTCACCGCAGTCCACGTGGGGCGTGTAGCTGGGCTTGTTCTTGCCGCGGAGGATCTTGGCCACCTGCGAAGCAAGACGTCCCAATACCTCGTTCGTTGCGTCGATCACCACCCATTCCTTGGCGACGGTCGAAGCATTGGCCGAGATAGTCTTGTAGCTTAATGAATCCACTGTGTTTTACGTTTAATTTAACTTGTTGTAATCCGTTTCCCGCATATTACGGGTGCGCAAAGGTACGAAAAAATATTCACCCGGCAAACCGCAGGATGAAAAATTAAGGCCCCGGAGTGAAAAAAGTGCGCAAGCCGCAGAAAAAATTCATGGCCCGAATAAAGAGCATGGACAGGGAAATTTTCGGGAGCGGGGTAAAATAAAAGAGGAGCGGATCGTCGTCCGCCCCTCGAAACATATCGATAACCCTCGTCGTTCTTATCCTAAAAATGACAACAGGATCCCCGCCGCTACGGCCGAACCCACGACACCGGCCACGTTAGGCCCCATGGCGTGCATCAAGAGGTAGTTCGACGGATCGGCTTTCTGACCCTCGGTCTGCGAAACGCGGGCAGCCATAGGAACGGCCGAAACGCCAGCCGAGCCGATGAGCGGGTTGATCTTATTCTCCTCCTTGCAGAAGAGGTTCATCAACTTGGCCAGCAACAGACCGCCGGCCGTACCCATGCAGAACGCCACGACGCCCAGAACGAGAATGCCCAACGTCCGGAAATTCAGGAACGCCTCGGCCGTAGCCGTAGCGCCTACGGTCAGGCCGAGGAAGATGACCACGATATTCATCAACTCGTTCTGCACCGTCTTGCTCAAGCGATCGACCACGCCGCACTCCTTCATGAGGTTGCCCAGCATCAAACAGCCGATGAGCGGCGCAGCGCTGGGCAGCAGCAGCGAGATGATGACGGCGATGATGATCGGAAAGAGGATGCGCTCCAGTTTGGAAACGGGACGCAGCGTCCGCATCTTGATCTTGCGCTCTTTCTCGGTGGTCAGCAGTCGCATGATGGGCGGCTGGATCACCGGCACGAGGGCCATGTAGGAGTAGGCGGCCACAGCGATCGGCCCCAGCAGCTCGGGCGAGAGCATCGAGGTGAGGTAGATGGCTGTGGGGCCGTCGGCACCGCCGATGATGCCGATCGAACCGGCCTGCGTAGGAGTGAAGCCCAGGGCATAGGCGCCGAGGAACGTCACGAAAATGCCGACCTGCGCCGCAGCACCCAGCAAGAAGCTCTTGGGGTTGGCGATCAGCGGGCCGAAATCGGTCATGGCACCCACGCCGACGAAGATCAGGCAAGGATAGATGCCCAACTTGACACCCAAATAGAGGTAGTCGAGCAGTCCGGCGTTCGCCACGAAGATGTCCCAATGGACATGCCCGCCCTCGAACAGCTCGGTGTGATAGAGATCGGCCCCGGGCAGGTTGGTGAGCAGCATGCCGAACGCAATGGTGAAGAGCAGCAGCGGCTCGAACTTGTGCCGAATGGCCAGATACATCAGGAAGCAGGCGACGCCCAGCATCACGACGCTACCCCACCCCATTTGAGTGAAGAAGCCCGCGACGCCCGTCGACTCGACGAATTTCAACAAACTCTCCGACACGAAGTCGGAACCGGAGGTCAACAGATTCCCCATAAGGCTACTCGATGACAATTAGACTATCGCCCTCCATGACCGTGGCGCCCTGCTGCACGAGGATCTGCTTCACCACGCCGGCGGCGGCGGCATCGATGTTGTTCTCCATCTTCATGGCCTCCAGCACGACGAGCGTCTGCCCGACAGCCACCTTGTCGCCCACGGCGACCTTGAGGGAGAGCACCGTACCGGGCAGCGGACACTTCACCACGCTGCCGCCCGCCGTCGGAGCGGCCGCAGGCTTGGCTGCCGGAGCTGCCGTCGAGGGGGTGATCATGCCGCTGTTGGCCTCGCGGGGTGCGGGAGCCACCTGCGGCTTGGAGGCCGCGGCGGACGAAGCGCCCGCGATCTCCACCTCGTAGGGAGTGCCGTTGACGGTGACGTGGGCCACGGTCGAAGCCTCGTTCACCTCGTCGATCTGCACGTTATAGTTCTGTCCGTTGATTTTCAGAGAGTAATCTTTCATTGCTTTAAACTATTTTCGGTCGGGCAACTGGGTCAGACCGTGAATTTTAGAATTCCAGGGCGAATAGGCGCGCTTGATGCTCAAAATGGTCAGCACCTCCGATTCGCGGTCGTGCATGGCGCTGCGATAGAGGTCGAGCGCCGTGGCGATGGCCGCGATCTCCTCCTCGTGCACCTGCCCCTGTACGACCACGCGCCCAGAAGGAGCGGCGGCGACGGACGGCTGACGACGCGCGAAGACCAGTCCGAAACACTTCATGACGCCCACCAGCAGCACCAGCACGAAGAACACCAGGCAGATGCTGATCAGGGCCACCCACAACATCTCGGGCCATCCCCAGTCCGTGACTATCAATATCTTCATCATCGCAGGGGTCGGTTAGAGAGGAATGTTCGAATGTTTCTTGGCCGGATTCTGCAAACGCTTGGTAGCCAGCGACTGCAGGGCGCGGATGATGCGGAAGCGCGTATTGCGCGGCTCGATCACGTCGTCGATATACCCGTAGCGGGCGGCGTTGTAGGGGTTGGAGAACTTGTCGTTGTACTCCCGCTCCTTCTCGGCGATGAAAGCCGCTTTCTCCTCGGGTTTGTCGGCCAACTCTTTCAGCTCCTTGCCGTAAAGCACCTCGACGGCGCCGCTGGCACCCATGACGGCGATTTCGGCCGAAGGCCAAGCGTAGTTGATGTCGCCGCGGATGTGCTTCGAAGACATGACGATGTAGGCGCCGCCGTAGGCCTTGCGCAGGGTGACGGTGATCTTGGGCACCGTGGCTTCGCAGTAGGCGAAGAGCAGCTTGGCACCGTGGGTGATGACGCCGCCGTACTCCTGCGTGGTACCCGGCAGGAAGCCCGGCACGTCGACCAAAGTGACGATCGGAATGTTGAACGCGTCGCAGAAGCGCACGAAGCGCGCGGCCTTGCGGCTGGCGTTGATATCGAGCACGCCGGCCATGAACTTGGGCTGGTTGGCGATGATGCCGACCGACTGGCCGTTGAAGCGGGCGAAGCAGGTGATGATGTTGCGGGCATAACCGGCCGCCGACTCCAGGAACTCGCCGTTGTCGACGATGGCGCGGATCACTTCGGCCATGTCGTAGGGCTTGTTGGCGCGATCGGGGACGATCTCGTTGAGCGAATCCTCCAGACGGTCGATGCGGTCGGTGCAGACGGCCAGAGGCGCATCCTCCATGTTGTTCTGCGGCATGTAGGAAAGCAGTTTCTTGATCAGCTCGATGCCCTCCTCCTCGGTTTCGACGGCGAACTGCGCCACGCCCGACTTGGTGGTGTGCATCTGAGCGCCGCCCAGCTGTTCCTGCGTCACGTCCTCGCCCGTGACGGTCTTGACGACCTTGGGGCCGGTGAGGAACATGTTGGAGGTCTCTTTCTTCATGATGATGAAGTCGGTCAGCGCGGGCGAATAGACCGCACCGCCGGCGCAGGGGCCGAAGATGGCCGAAATCTGCGGAATGACGCCCGACGACATCACGTTGCGCTGGAAGATGTTGGCATAGCCGGCCAGCGCATTGACGCCCTCCTGGATGCGTGCGCCGCCCGAGTCGTTCATGCCGATGCAGGGCGCGCCGTTGCGCAGGGCCATGTCCATGACCTTGCAGATTTTGTCGGACATCGACAGCGACAGCGAACCCGCCGTGACGGTGAAGTCCTGTGCGAAGACGTAGACCAGACGGCCGCCGATCGTACCGTAGCCCGTGACCACGCCGTCGCCGAACGTATGGCTCTTGTCCATGCCGAAGTCGTAGCAACGATGCGTCACGAACATGTCGAACTCCTCGAAACTGCCCTCGTCGAGCAACATCTGGATGCGCTCGCGGGCCGTATACTTGCCCTTGGCATGCTGCGCGTCGATGCGCTTCTGTCCGCCGCCGAGACGCGCCGTTTCGCGATTCTCGATGAGCTTGTTGATCTTGTTCTGAATTTCGCTCATAACCCGATTATTTGTTTTTGTTCTCGCACAACTCGGTCAGAATGCCCTGCGTCGACTTGGGATGCAGGAAAGCGATGGTCATCCCCTCGGCGCCCTTGCGCGGGGTCTTGTCGATCAGACGGATGCCCTTGGCCTCGGCGTCGGAGAGCTGCTCCTCGATGTTCTCGCAAGCGAGGGCCATGTGGTGGATGCCGATGCCGCGGTTCTCGATGAACTTGGCGATGGTCGACTCCTCGGAGGTAGGCTCCAGCAGCTCGATCTTGGTCTGGCCCAGCAGGAAAAAAGCCGTGCGCACCTTCTGGTCGGCGACCTCCTCGATGGCGTAACACTTCAGACCCAACACGCCCTCCCAGTAGGGAATGGCTTCATCCAGGCTCTTCACAGCGATGCCGAGATGCTCGATATGAGAAACTTTCATAATG
>CAMWJM010000078.1 GCA_947174575.1 uncultured Alistipes sp.
CCGCGCCGACTACGTCCTGCTCTTCGTCAACAACCCCGGGTGCCCCATGTGCCGGCAGATCCGCGAGGCGATCGGCGCTTCGGAGCTGCTCGCGGAGTTGATCGATAGGGGGCGGCTCAAAGTCTTGGCTTTCTATCCCGACGAGAACCTCGACGAGTGGCGGGCCTATCGCGAGCATATCCCCGCCAGCTGGATCAACTCCTACGACAAGGGCTGCGTCGTGCGCGAAACTTCGGCCTACGACCTTTCGGCCATCCCGGCGCTCTACCTTTTCGACCGCCGCAAGCGGGTGCTGGTCAAGGATGCGACCGACGTGGCGCTCGTCGAGCAGGCGATCGTGTTGAACGAGCAGGAGTCCGCCGGTTTATAAGCGTTGTCTATCGGCGTATAAAAAAAGACGATGCCGGTCGTGCGATTTATTCGCTTCGATTCATTATTTTTGTTGTCGGAAATAAAACTATTCACACCAAACCTTACATTTTACGATTATGGCAAAGAAATGGCGTTGCAGCGTCTGTGGTTACATCCACGAAGGCCCCGAGGCACCCGAGCAGTGCCCCATGTGCAAAGTTGGCAAAGAGAAGTTCGTCGAGGTCGTCGAGCAGGAAGGCGATCTGGATTTCGTGACCGTGCATAAGATCGGCGACGGCAAGGGCGCCAGCCCCGAGCTGTGGGAGGGTCTGCAGAACCACTTCATCGGCGAGTGCACCGAGGTGGGCATGTACCTGGCCATGAGCCGTCAGGCCGATCGCGAGGGTTATCCCGAGATCGCCGAGGCCTACAAGCGTTATGCATGGGAGGAGGCCGAGCATGCTTCGAAGTTCGCCGAGCTGATCGGCGAGGTCGTATGGGACACCAAGACCAACCTCTACAAGCGTATGAACGCCGAGGCCGGTGCCTGCGAGGACAAGATGCGTCTGGCCCGTTTGGCCAAGGAGCAGAACCTCGACGCCGTGCACGACACCGTACACGAAATGGCCAAGGACGAAGCTCGCCACGGCAAGGGCTTCGAGGGTCTCTACAAGCGCTACTTCAAGTAATCGAAGCGCGCCGTCCGGCCGCCGCGTGTCGGGTCGGCGGGGCGATAAACGAGCGGAGCGACCTCCTTTCAGGGGGTCGCTCTCGTTTTCGGGATGCGCTCGTGCAGGGGCATTGCGCTTTACTCGGCGCGCCGCAGTTTGTCCAGCAGCCGGATGAAGAACTCCAGTTTGCGGTGCACCCAGTCGTAGCCTTGCTTGAGGAGCCGCGCCACGTCGTAGACCGTTTCGATCTGGGCGCGCAGCTGCGCGATCGGCCCCTTGAGCATCAGAAAATAAATACCCCCTGCCGCGAGCAGGAAGATACCTCCTGCCGCGAGCGATGCCCAGATCAGCGAGCCGAACAGCTCCGACAGCCCGACGACCAGCGCCATGATAAGCAGCACCAGAGCGCTCGTGGTCGCTATGCAGAAGAGCAGCAGCCAGATCGCGAAATGTCCGCCCGAGGCGGTTTTATCGTGCGTCGACATGGGGCATCCGAAAGTCGGGACGGTTTAGTGCTCGCACTTGCAACGCGCCTCTTCGAGCTGTTCGTGTACCTTGTCGACCTGGTTTTTCATCTTGTCGAGTTCGTCGTTGATGAAATCCTTGATCTGCTTGCGCGTTTCGGTGCCCGACTGCGGGGTAAAAAGCATGGTGAGGGCCGAGCCGACGATCAGGCCGCCCAGCAACGAGGTGATGATGATTCCTGTGTTTTTCATGGTCGTTGAATTTTAAGATTCATTGACCCGATTTTGCAAAGTCCGCGCCAAAAGACGTATCTTTGAGCCATGATAGACGATCTTTCCGCTGCGGTCGCTTTCACGGGGCACCGCACTTACGACGGCCGGGCCGACGAGGCTTTGCGGCAGACGGTCGTCGCGTGCCATGCCCGGGGGGTGCGTACGTTCTTGAGCGGCATGGCCGTGGGGTTCGACCTGGCTGCCGCCGAGGCGGTGTTGGCGTGCCGCGACGAGCTGCCGGGGTTGCGCTTGGTCGCCGTCGTGCCGTTCGAGGGGCAGCAGGCCCGTTTTTCCGCTCTCGACCGGGCGCGCTTCGACCGGGTGCTGGCCGCGGCCGACGAGACGATCGTCTTGTCGCCCGTCTATCACCGCGGGGTCTATACGGTGCGCAACGATTTTCTGGTCGCGCATGCCGCACATCTGATCGCTTGGTTCGACGGATCGCCCGGCGGCACGCACTACACCGTGCGCCGGGCCGCGCGCTTCGGCCGCCGCATCGACAATCTTTGCCCCGCGGGGCCTGCTTTTCCCGGGCCGCAACCGACGTTGTTCGAATAAGAATAAAAAAGCGGAACTCGTCGAAAGAGTTCCGCCCGCAGTCGTTCGTTCGTCGATCAATAGATTTCCACGCTGCGCATGAATGCTGCAGCCTCCTCTTCCGGAGCCGTCGTGCCTTGGGCGTGGATGTAGAACGTGAGCAGCGAACCCTTGTGCACCAAATCGTACATGACCGTCGTCCAGTCGGGGAACTCCGTGCGCCGTCCCGCGTGCTTCAGCATCCGGATGCCGTCGATTTCCACGATCGTCCCTTCGCCCGACAGTCCGGCGTCGAAAAACTCTTGGGCCTGCGCTTCCAGATAGGCCGCGATTTCGTCGACCGTTTCGATCTCCGCATCCGCCAGATTGCCCGCGGTGCCTTCGACCATGATGCTCGACTGTTCGTTCCAGGCGCTCATCTGATAGAGCGCATACGTCGAGTCGGTCTCTTCCCGGTTGTCCGCCATGATTTCCGAGAATCCTGCCGGCACGCGGAATCGCACGCCCAGTTCGGGGCAGTCGTAGGGTTGTTCGCAGTCGACGATCGGCGTCTGGTCGGTCTGCACCATGCGCCACGAGAGGTAGCCCGCACCGGCAATGGCCAATGCCGTGCATGCGGCTATGGCGATCGCTTTGCGGCAGGCCGTGTTTGCTCCGCGCGCCCGCATGGTGCGGAGGTAAGCCGTCAACCCGTTGAGTGCCTGCACCGCACCCCATGCGATAGCGCCCGTGGCGATGACATAGCGGCCGCCCGCTTCGGTGAAATAGTAGGAGAGCAGCGTGAAAACCAGGCCGCCCACGCACCACAGCAGGCCCAGCATCATGTTGCGGCGGGCGACTTTCAGCATATCGTCGTCTGTCGTTTCGATGGCCTCCTCCGGTCGTTCGCCGATCGGTTCGAAAACTTCTTTTTCGGTCTCTTTCATATCCATTCTATAGTTGTGTTTTTTCGATGTCCGTCCGCAAAAACGCCTCGATTTACAGTCGATTTCCGCAGAGGAACGATTTCGGCTAAATTGTTTTAATAGCCTTGTTTCCAGAACGATCCCGGTCTCCCGCGATCGGGGAAACCGGGATCGTGCGACGATGCCGCTCCGAGGGCCTATTTCCAGTTCAGTATTTTGTGGAAATCGAACTCCTCGGGGTTGGCGACATACTGCTTGGCCGCTTCGTAGTCGGCCGGCGTGATGGCGTTGATGATGTTTTCCATCACCGACGAGAACTTGTCCGAGCGGATGTCGACCAGACGGGGCGGGATCTTGCCCGTCGTCGGGTCTTGCAGGTCTTTCAGATAGAGCGGCGAGACGTTGCCCTCCGAGTCGACATAGACCATGCAGCCCGTCTTGCCCTCGGTGAAGAGCTTGTGGACGCCGATGCCCAGCTCCGAGCAGTAGGTCAGGTCGTAGGCGATCGGGGTCTGGCAGCGGATTTCGTAGCCCAACTCCACGGGGCGGCTTTTGACCTTGAGACCCAGCTCCTTCACGCGCTTCTCGATCATTTCGTTGAAGATGTGGGCTTTCGACACCTTGCCCAGCTCCGGATGTCCGTGCTCGTCGTAGGTGAAGTGGATGCCGCTTTTGCGGATCTCCTCGTCGCTCAACGCGTGGAACACACCCTCCGAGATCACGGCGGCGCCGTAGTCCATGCCCATGATCTTGCGCTTGATGATCGACGAGATGACCATGTTCACGATCTTCTCCACGGTGATCTCCGTCTTGTCGAACATCTCGGGGATCACGATCATGGGGTAGTGGCAGGCCTCGCCGATGCCGAATGCCA
The DNA here is from genome assembly GCA_947174575.1 of uncultured Alistipes sp. Taxonomy (GTDB): domain Bacteria; phylum Bacteroidota; class Bacteroidia; order Bacteroidales; family Rikenellaceae; genus Alistipes. Next base: position 4,076 of record CAMWJM010000078.1, read on the forward strand.
AGTGGCCGGCGCTGCGGCCCATGGCGGCCAGCACGAACCAGTTGCCGCTCGTGCGGGCGTCGACATAGACGGCGCGGGCGATCACCGCCCCCTTGTCCTTGGCCGATTCGTAGCCGAACGTGGGCGTACCCTTGGGCAGCGGCAGGTCGTTGTCGATGGTCTTCGGCACGTGGATGTTGGCGATGGGATATTTCTTGCTCTCCAGGAACTTGGCGATGCGGTTGGCCGTCGAGGCCGTGTCGTCGCCGCCCACGGTCACCAGGAGCTTGACGTTGTTGGAGGTGAAGAATTCGAGGTTGAAGTTGTTCTCGAAATCCGAATCCTTGGGTTTGAACCGGCTCATCTGCAGGAACGAACCGCCCTGGTTGAAAATGCTGTCGGCCATGCGGTAGTCGATGTCCACGGTGCGGGGCTGGGGGACGAACAGCCCGGTGTAGCCTTCGTGCAGGCCGATCACGCGATAGCCGTGGTGCAGGAATGTCTTGGCGACGCTGCCCACCACGGTGTTCATGCCGGGCGCGGGGCCGCCGCCGGTCAGAATGGCAATAGCTTCTTTCATAGTGGAATGGAATTTGTTTTTCGGAGGTTAAAATTACGATTTATTTTTGAAACGGACAAAAACAAAGGGAAGTTTCCTTGCGGAACTTCCCCTACGGAAATGCGGTGACTATGGTTTACTCGACTACCGTAACATTCACGGCCTGTTCGCCTTTGGCACCCGTGCCCACTTCGAACTCGACCTGCTGACCTTCGTTGAGCGACTTGAACCCATCCGATAAGATGCCCGAGAAATGAACGAAAATCTCCTTGCCGTTCTCTCCCGTAATGAATCCGTAGCCTTTCTTGCTATCGAACCATTTTACTTGACCTTTCATAAAAAAGCGATTAAAGTGTTAATTGTTCGGCAAAGTAACGCAAAAAACGTTGGTTTTCAAAACTTATCGGCGTATTTTTTCGACTTTGCGGGATTTTTTTTAAATTTGTCCTCACGAAACGGAACAATCGCAGTCCTATGAATAAAAAATTGAAACTGGCGCTGGCCTCCCTTCTGGGTTTTTCGGCCGCGTGTTCGTCGGTGAAGCCGTCGACCGGCCGGGCTTCGGAGCCGCACGAGGCTATCGGGGTCGAAGTGCGCTCCGATACCACGCATTACCGGGTCGTGGCGATGTACGGCGTGCGTTCTCCACGGCGGCCGTCGGGCGTCGATCCCGTGGCCGAGCGTCCGGTCGATTCGCTCGACGTGAAGCTCCCGTCCGATTCTGCGAACCGGGCCGACGAGTAGCATGCCGGGGCGCAGGCTGGGGGTGCGCCGGCGCGTAGCCCTCGATATTTTTTCGAATCTCTATCGCTCGACGGTCGCCGAGCATCGGCTCGACACGCTTTTCTGGGAGTGTACGCTGCGCTGCAACCTCGCATGCCGCCATTGCGGCAGCGACTGCCGTGTCGATCCCGGAGTGCGGGATATGCCCGTCGCGGATTTTCTGCGGGTGCTCGACGAGGAGATCGCGCCGCATGTCGATCCGGCGTCGGTGCTGGTCATCTTCTCGGGCGGCGAGGTGCTCGTGCGCGACGATTTGGAGTATGCCGGGCGCGAGGTCGCCCGACGGGGGTTTCCGTGGGGCATGGTCACCAACGGCCTTGCGCTGACCGAGGAGCGGTTGCAGGGGCTGGTCGATGCCGGCTTGCGGAGCATTTCGGTCAGTCTCGACGGCTTCGAGCCGGAGCACAACCATATCCGCTGTCACCCCGACAGCTATTCTCGGGCGCTCGACGCCGTTCGGTCGATCGTGCGTCGCCCCGATTTGGCTTTCGATGTCGTGACGTGCGTCACCGGGGCGCTGATGCCTCGTATCGAGGAGTTCCGCGACATGCTCGTCGCCGAGGGCGTGCGGTCGTGGCGTCTCTTTTCGATCTTTCCCATGGGCCGGGCCAAGAACGACCCCTCGTTGCGGCTGACCGACGAGCAGTTCCGCGAGCTGCTGGAGTTCATTCGCCGAACCCGCAAGGAGGGGCGTATCGACGTCAGCTATGCGTGCGAGGGCTTTTTAGGCGGCTACGAGGCCGAGGTGCGCGACCATTTCTACCAGTGCGCCGCCGGGGTTTCGATCGCTTCCATCCGTGTCGACGGCTCAATCTCGGGCTGCACGTCGATCCGTGCCAATTTTCACCAGGGCAATATCTATCGGGACAAATTCTGGGACGTTTGGGAGCATCGGTTCGAATCGTTCCGCAACCGCGAATGGGCGCGGCGCGGTGCGTG
>CAMWJM010000079.1 GCA_947174575.1 uncultured Alistipes sp.
GCTTCTCGATGCCCTGCTCGGCAGCGGCACCGGGGTTGATGACCACGTAACGCTCGTAGTAGATGATCGCCTCCAACTTCTTGGACGGAATACCCAGCAGGTAGCCGATCTTCGAGGGCAGCGACCGGAAGTACCAGATGTGAACCACGGGCACGACCAGCGAGATGTGGCCCATGCGCTCGCGGCGCACCTTCTTCTCCGTCACCTCCACGCCGCAGCGGTCGCAGACGATGCCCTTGTAGCGGATACGCTTGTATTTGCCGCAATGGCACTCGTAGTCCTTCACGGGGCCGAAGATGCGCTCGCAGAACAGACCGTCGCGCTCGGGCTTGTAGGTGCGGTAGTTGATGGTCTCGGGCTTGAGCACCTCGCCGCTCGACTGGGCCAGAATCTCCTCGGGGGAGGCCAGGCCGATGGCGATGCGGTTGTACCCGTTGCTACCCTTGTTGTCTTTGGAAATTGACATATTTCTTCTTTTTTCTTATCGTCCGAAAAATACTTACTCCAGTTTGACCGACAGGGCCAGACCGCGCAGCTCGTGCAGCAGCACGTTCATCGCCTCGGGGATACCCGGCTTGGGCAGGTTCTCGCCTTTGACGATCGCCTCGTAGGCCTTGGCGCGACCCACCACGTCGTCGGACTTGATGGTCAGAATCTCCTGCAGGATGTTGGCGGCGCCGAAGCCTTCGAGCGCCCAGACCTCCATCTCGCCGAAACGCTGACCGCCGAACTGCGCCTTACCGCCCAGCGGCTGCTGGGTGATGAGCGAGTAGGGACCGATCGAACGGGCGTGCATCTTGTCGTCGATCATGTGGCCCAGTTTCAAGAAGTAGGTCACACCGCCCGTAGCGGGCTGGTCGAAGCGTTCGCCCGTTTCGCCGTTGTACAGATAGGTGCGGCCGCTGCGCGGGAGACCCGCTTGGGCGACGTACTCGTTGATTTGTTCGAGCGAAGCACCGTCGAAAATCGGCGTTGCGAACTTCACGCCCAGTTCGCGACCGGCCCAACCGAGCACGGTCTCGTAAATCTGGCCCAAGTTCATACGCGAAGGCACGCCCAGCGGGTTCAGACAGATGTCGACGATCGTACCGTCTTCGAGGAACGGCATGTCCTCGTCGCGCACGACCTTCGCCACGATGCCCTTGTTGCCGTGGCGGCCGGCCATCTTGTCGCCGACCTTGAGCTTGCGCTTCTTGGCGATGTAGACCTTGGCCATCTGAATGACGCCGGTCTGCGGCAGCTCGTCGCCGTTGGTGAAGTTGTATTTCTCGCGCTTGATCGCGGCGTCGGCCTTCTTCCACTCCAGAGAGTAGTTGTTGATCGTAGCCTCGATCAGGGCGTCGATGCGGGCATCGCCCGTCCACTTGCACGAACCGAGATTCAGGTAGCCGGTCACCACGCCCGTCTTCTCGTCGGTCGACTTGCGGGCGATCTCCTCCAGCATCTTCTGCGTGAACTTCGTACCTGCGGGGTACAGCTCCACACCGAAGTAGTCGGTGATGCCCGTCGTGGTCTTGCCCTGGAGCAGCGTCCAGAGCTTGCCCGTCAGCCGCTTGGTCAACTCGGCGATCTGCTGGGCGAACTGCTCGTCGAGCTTCTCCAGCTGCGCCTTTTCGGCATTCTTGCCTTTCTTGTTGTCCTTATTGGCCCGGCTGTAGAGCGTCGTGCCGATCACCACGCCGTGCAGCGAAGGCTGCGCCTTGAGCGAAGCGTCTTTCACGTCGCCGGCCTTGTCGCCGAAGATCGCACGGAGCAGCTTCTCCTCGGGCGAGGGATCGCTCTCGCCCTTGGGCGTGATCTTACCTATAAGTATATCGCCCGGATGTACGTTGGCACCGACACGGATGATACCGTTGGCATCCAAATCCTTGGTGGCGTCCTCCGATACGTTGGGGATGTCGGAGGTCAGCTCCTCGACACCGCGCTTGGTGTCGCGCACCTCCATGATATATTCGTCGACATGCACCGACGTGAAGATGTCTTCGCGCTGGATACGCTCCGAGATCACGATAGCGTCCTCGAAGTTATAACCCTTCCAGGGCATGAACGCCACCTTGAGGTTGCGGCCCAGAGCCAACTCGCCCTGCTGCGTGGAGTAACCCTCGGTGATGATCTGGCCCTTCTTCACCTTGTCGCCCGTGAGCACGGTGGGCTTCAGGGTCACAGAGGTGTTCTGGTTCGTGCGGCGGTAGCGCGGCAATTCGTAGGTGGTCACCTCGGGAGCGAACGAAGCGAGAATCTCGTCCTCCGTACGCTCGTACTTGATCTGAATCTTCGTAGCGTCGGCGAACACCACCTCGCCGTTGCCCTCGGCGACGATCTGGATGCGGCTGTCGGAGATCATATCTTTCTCGATGCCGGTACCCACGATCGGCGACTCGCAAGTCACCAGAGGCACGGCCTGGCGCATCATGTTCGAACCCATCAACGCACGGTTGGCGTCGTCGTGCTCCAGGAACGGGATGAGGCTGGCGGCGATCGAGGCGATCTGGTTGGGCGCCACGTCCATCAGGTTCACGTCCTTGTCGGTCACCACGGGGAAATCGGCACCCTGACGCGCCTTGATGCGGTCGGGCTGCAGGAAATTGCCGGCATCGTCGATGGGCATGTTGGACTGCGCCACGACCTTGCCCTCCTCCTCCTCGGCGGAGTAGTAGCGGATGTGGGCGTTGTCCATGTCGATCTTGCCGTTCTCGACGGAGCGATACGGCGTTTCGATGAAGCCCATGGGCGAAATCTTGGCGTAGACGCACAACGACGAGATCAGACCGATGTTGGGGCCTTCGGGCGACTCGATCGGGCAAAGACGTCCGTAGTGCGTGTAGTGCACGTCGCGCACCTCGAAACCGGCGCGGTCGCGCGACAGACCGCCGGGGCCGAGGGCCGACAGGCGGCGTTTGTGCGTGATTTCGGCCAGCGGGTTGATCTGATCCATGAACTGCGAGAGCTGCGAAGTGCCGAAGAACGAGTTGATGACCGACGACAAGGTCTTGGCGTTGATCAGGTCGACCGGCGTGAAGACCTCGTTGTCGCGCACGTTCATGCGCTCACGGATCGTGCGCGCCATGCGCACGAAGCCCACCGAGAACTGGTTCGACAGCTGCTCGCCCACGGTGCGGACGCGACGGTTCGAGAGGTGGTCGATGTCGTCGACGTCGGCTTTCGAGTTGATGAGCTGGATCAGGTATTTGATGATGGCGATGATGTCCTCGCGCGTCAACGTACGGGTCTCCGGATCGATGTCCAGATCCAGTTTCTTGTTGATGCGATAGCGGCCCACGTCGCCCAAGTCGTAGCGTTTGTCCGAGAAGAAGAGCTTCTCGATCACGTCGCGCGCCGTAGCCTCATCGGGCGGCTCCGAAGCACGCAACTGTCTGTAAATGTAGACCACGGCCTCCTTTTCGGAGTTGCAGGGGTCTTTCTGCAAAGTATTGTAGATGATAGAGAAGTCGATGCCCGACTGGTTCTCCTTGTGCAGGAGGATCGTCTTGGCGCCGCTTTCGATGATCTGGTCGATGTGCTCCTCTTCGAGCACCGTTTCGCGATCGACGATGACGTTGTTGCGCTCGATCGAAACCACCTCGCCCGTATCCTCGTCCACGAAGTCCTCGACCCACGTCGAGAGCACGCGTGCGGCGAGCTTGCGGCCCACGGCTTTCTTGAGGGTGGCTTTCGACACCTTCACCTCGTCGGCCAGATCGAAAATCTCCAGAATCTGCTGGTCGGCCTCGTAACCGATGGCGCGCAGCAAAGTGGTGACGGGCAACTTCTTCTTACGGTCGATGTAGGCATACATCACGTTGTTGATGTCCGTGGCGAACTCGATCCACGACCCCTTGAAGGGGATGATACGCGCGGAATAGAGCTTGGTGCCGTTGGTGTGCATGCTCTGGCCGAAGAAAACACCCGGCGAACGGTGCAGCTGCGACACGATGACGCGCTCCGCACCGTTGATGACGAACGTACCCCGTTCGGTCATGTAAGGAATCGTCCCGAAATACACGTCCTGCACGACGACGCCGAAATCCTCATGCTCGTCGTCCGTACAATAGAGCTTCAGCTTGGCCTTCAAGGGGACGCTGTACGTCAAACCGCGCTCCAGACACTCCTCGATCGAGTAACGCGGCGGGTCGATATAGTAATCGATAAACTCCAGAACGAAGTTGTTCCGGGTATCCGTGATGGGGAAATTCTCCTGAAACACCTTGTACAGCCCCTCGTTCTTACGATTCTCGGCCGTGGTGTCCATCTGGAAAAAGTCCCGGAATGATTTGAGCTGTACCTCCAGCAGATCCGGATAGGGCACCCGGTTCTTGACTGTCGAAAAGCTGATTCTTTGTTGTGTTTTAACTGTGGACATCGGTAAAATCCAAATTAGATTGAAGTTGCGATCGGGCTACACGACACCCGAAAACAAGAGATTCGTTGCTCCCGGCAGGAAAACGTCCCCTAGCCTGCCGATGCCCCCGTACGCAGGCGCTTGCGATACGCCCCGGGAGCATCTGTTCCGAAGATCGGACAATCACCGAAAGATAACCGTCGACGAAATGCACCGGGCTTCCGAGCCTCCATACATCCGTCGATCATGTAGCCGTCGTCCGGCCCTTCCGATCTTTAGACCAAGAAAAGGCATAGAGCTTACACGCCGGTAAGCCCTATACCTGATCTGTCAGCGGAGTCCGAGCGACCCGCCACGAGCGGCGCTCGACCCCGGCACCGGACTCTTACTTGAGTTCAACTTCGGCACCTGCCTCCTCCAACTGGGCCTTGATCTGCTCGGCCTCCTCTTTGGAAACACCCTCCTTGACGGCCTTGGGAGCACCGTCGACGAGAGCCTTGGCATCGCCCAACGAAAGACCTGCGAGGTCTTTCACGACCTTGATCACCTGGAGCTTGGCCTGACCGCCGCTCTTCAGGATCACGTCGAACGACGACTTCTCGGCAGCGGCAGCCTCACCGGCGCCGGCAGCGGGAGCTGCTACAGCGACAGCGGCAGCAGCCGGCTCGATGCCATACTCCTCCTTGAGGATCTGTGCGAGTTCGTTTACCTCGGTAACTTTCAAGTTTACCAATTCTTCAGCAAGTTTCTTTACGTCTGCCATAGTTGTAAGCGTATTAAAATTTTTTTACTTCTTGATTGTGATTAGTTGTTTCGCGATTCGAGCGTCTTCACGATGCCCGCGATCTTCTGGCCTGCATTAGCCTGCAATGCAGAAATAACGTTCTTCGCAGGGGACTGCAGCAGCGAAATGATGTCGCCGAGAAGTTCCTCCTTGGATTTGATGTTGCACAGCGCCTCGATCTGGTTGTCGCCGACATAGACGCACCCTTCGGCGAAAGCCGCTTTCAGCACGGGTTTGTCCGATTCCTTGCGGAACTCTTTGATCAGCGTAGCCGGAGCCTTGGCCACATGGGCGAACATGATCGACGTCGGACCTTCCAGCACCTTCACCAATTCGGCATCGGCCTTCTCCACCTTTTCCAGAGCCTTGGTCAGCAGCGTGTTCTTCACCACGACCAGCTTGATCTCCTTCTCGAAGCACTTGCGGCGCAGCGAAGCGGTCTGCTCGGCGTTCAAGGCCTCGATGTCGGTGATGTAGAAGTGAGGATAAGCCTGGAGCTGCTCGGCGAGGTTGTCGATTACAACCAGTTTTTCTTCCTTAGTCATCTCTTCTGTCCTCCTTCTTATTTGGTTTCTACTGCTTTGGAATCAATCTGCAAGCCGGGACTCATCGTGGTCGAGAGGTAAATACTCTTCACATAAGCGCCTTTGGCGGCAGCCGGTTTCAACTTCATGATCATGCCCAGCACCTCTTTCGCGTTGTCCGCGATCTGCTCGGCCGAGAACGAAATCTTGCCTACCGACGTGTGGATGATACCGAACTTGTCGACCTTGAAGTCGATCTTACCCGATTTCACCTCCTTGACGGCCTTGCCGACTTCCATGGTCACCGTACCGGTCTTGGGGTTCGGCATCAGACCGCGGGGGCCGAGGATACGACCCAGCGCACCGACCTTACCCATGACGTTGGGCGTGCAGATGATGACATCCACGTCCGTCCAACCGGCCTTGATCTTGTCGACGAATTCGTCCAGACCCACGTAATCGGCGCCCGCAGCCTGCGCTTCGGCCTCCTTCTCGGGAGTACAGAGCACCAGAACACGCGTCTGCTTACCGGTACCGTGAGGCAGGGTAACCACGCCGCGCACCATCTGGTTGGCCTTGCGGGGGT
>CAMWJM010000080.1 GCA_947174575.1 uncultured Alistipes sp.
CCGGCCCACGAGCCTGCCGGACAAATCTTCCTCATCCTCCACCGCATCTTCCGGCCCTATGCCGACGAAGACGAGCAGACCCGCGCCGATTTCCGAAATGCGCTCGCCGCCGACATCGACGGCGGCCCGGCGAACACGCTGGACGAGCAGCCTCATAGCGTCTCGAAATAGGCCCACAGGTTGTCGCCCGCAGGCACCGGCGCCGTCACGGCCACGGGTTCATGCCGCACGGGATGCTCGAACTCCATGCGCCGCGAATGCAGCGAAATCCCGCCGCCGGGCAGCGAACGTTTGGCCCCGTACTTCAGATCGCCGCGGATCGGGCACCCGATCTTCGCGAGCTGGGCGCGGATCTGGTGGTGGCGCCCCGTCAGCAACTCTACCTCCAAAAGCGTATAATGCGTCCCCGCCCCGACGATGCGGTAGCGCAACCTCGCCTCCTTGGCTTCGGGCCGCGGGGTGTCGAACGCTTTCGAACGATTGGTGCGGCCGTCGCGCAGAATATAATGGCGGAGTTCGCCCTCTTCGGCTTCGGGCCGGTTCTCCGTCAGCGCCCAGTAGACCTTGCGGATGCGGCCCTCGCGGATCATCTCGTTGAGCCGCACCAAGGCCTTGGAGGTCTTGGCGAAGAGCACGGCGCCGCTCACCGGGCGGTCGATGCGGTGCACCACGCCGAGGAACACCTCGCCGGGCTTCCCGTCGCGGGCCTTGATGAAAGCCTTGATCCGATCTTCGAGGGCGCTTTCGCCCGACGGATCGGGCTGTACCAGATCGCCGCAATGCTTGTCGACGACCAGCAGGTGGTTGTCCTCGTAGAGAATGTCGTCGGGCGAAAACATGGCTACAGCGTGAAGGTGAAAGGCAGCAGCAACGTGGCCGACTCGACGACGCTCGCCGTGCCGCCGCCGCTCATGATGACCCGCATGGGGCTGCCCTGGCGACGCTCCGCGTCGACCATCGCCTGACGGCACTGCCCGCACGGATAGCACTCGCGCTCGGAAGGCTCCGAGGCGATAGCCAGCGTCTCCACGGGATCGTCGGCATAGTTGGACTGGGCATAGAACAGCAACGACCGCTCGGCGCACAGCCCGGCCGGGAAGACCTCGCTTTCGATGTTGCTGCCGCACAGCACGCGGCCGCTGCGCAGCCGCGCGGCCGCCCCGACGCAAAACTTCGAATAGGGCGCATGGGCGTTGGCCGTGGCGCGCCGAGCCGCCTCCACCAGGATGCGGTCGGCCTCCGGAAGCGAACCGAGCGACTCGAAGCGCTCGTAACTGAATCGATGTTCCTGTTCCATAGACAAAAGCAAACAAGTGACACAGACATACCGTTTCGAAGTACCCGGGCCTTACGGCCGCGGTTTTCGAATCCGGATGCTGTCGCAGGTCAAATATACGATAAAAAAATCGAATTCTCCAAACGCCGCGTCCGCGATCCTCCCCGCCGAAGTCCGCTCGGGGCTGCATCCGCGGACGACGAAGAGGATGCCGCGGGGCATCCTCTTCGAGGGTACGGAGCGCCGGAGCTACTCCAGAACGAACTTGGCGTTGACGCTGTACTGCAGCCGGATAGTCTTGAAATCGAGGGGTTCCTCCTCCACGACGCTCTCGCCCGCGGCGGCATCCATCATCTTCATGCTGCGCGCCACCACGGCGTTGTTGTAGTAGGCGGGCACGATGTCGCTGTTGGAGTCCCAGATGTAGAAGCACTTGCCGATCGTCTGACCGATCGCCTCGGCCAGCGTGCGGGCGCTCTGCTGCGCATTGCGGATCGCCTCGACGCGCACCTCTTTCTTGAAAGCGTCGAGCTGCGAATGCGACACCTTGAGGATCGAGACGTCGGAAATGCCCAGATTGTCGAGCGCCTGCCAAGCCTTGGCCACCTCGGCGGCGGAACCCAACTGCAACTGGTATTTGGCCGTGGCGACGGAGGTGTTCTTGCGGAAAAATTCGCTCGACAGGTTGGCCACCTTGAGCTGCTTCTCGATGTCGACGCCCAGCTTGCGGAGCGCGGCGATCATCTCGCGCTGCTGGCTCTCGACCGAAATCTTGCCCTTGGAATCGCGCTCGTCGAGGGTGATCGAGAGATAGAATTCGTCAGGCACGATCTCCTTCTCGGCACGACCGGTCACCTGGATGTAACTGGGATAGGCCTCCGCCGTCTGGGCGGAAACCGCGCACACGGAAGCCGCTACGGCGACCGCCAGCAAAACAAACTTCTTCATGATTCCGTTTTTATTTAAGGTAACTGCAAATATAACGCCGCAGCGTCGCTTTTTATTGTCTGCGGACGAGCTTCACCACGTTTTCGACATGGTGCGTGTGGGGGAACATGTCGACGGGCTGCACCGCTTCGACCCGATAGGCGGCATCCAACAGCGCCAGATCGCGGGCCTGCGTGGCGGGGTTGCAGCTCACATAGACGATTCGCTCGGGCGCTGCGCGCAGAATGACTTCGAGCACCGGTTCGTCGACCCCGGCGCGCGGCGGGTCGAGAATCACCGCGTCGGGCCGCCCGTTGGCCTCGACAAAAGCGTCGCTCAACACCTCCTTCATGTCGCCGGCATAGAACGCCGTGTTGCCGATGCCGTTGAGCTGCGAATTGATCTTCGCATCCGCGATCGCCTCGGGTACATACTCGATGCCCACCACGCGGCGGCAATGCGCAGCGCAGAAGTTGGCTATGGTGCCCGTGCCGGTGTAGAGGTCGTACAACACGTCGTCGGGTTTCAGGTCGGCGAACGCGCGCGCCACCTTGTAGAGTTCGTAGGCCTGCGCCGAATTGGTCTGATAAAACGATTTAGGCCCCACCTTGAACCGCAGCCCCTCCATCTGCTCGACGATATGATCCTTGCCGCGGTAGCACACGGCGTCGAGGTCGCCCGTGGAGTCGTTGAACTTGGTGTTGACCACGTAGAACAGCGACGTAATTTCCGGAAACCGCTCCGAGAGATGATCCAACAAGGCTTCGATGCGCGGCCGGTCGTCGGCCCCGAAGACCGCGACGACCATCACTTCGCCCGTCGAGGCGGTGCGCACCACCATGTTGCGCATCAATCCCTCGTGCGTACGTGCATTGTGGAACGTGTAGCCGTGCTCCAGACAAAAGCGTTTGGTCTCCAGCCGAATGGCATTCGACGGCTCGGGCTGCAACCGGCAACGGCGGATGTCGAGCACCTTGTCGAACATGCCGGGGATGTGGAACCCCGCAGCGGGTTCGGCCTCGATGTCGCCCCCGGCGGCGATCTCCTCCTGCGTCAGCCAGCGGCGGTCGGCGAAAGTGAATTCCAATTTGTTACGATACTCTTGCGTATGCGCCGAACCGAGGCAAGGAGCTATTTCGGGCAACTCGATTTTGCCGATGCGCGCGAGCTGGTCGCGCACCTGCTCCCGCTTGAAGCGCAGCTGCTCGTCGTAGGGCAGATTCTGCCACTTGCAGCCGCCGCACACTCCGAAGTGCTCGCAGAACGGCTCGACCCGCAGCGGCGAGAGCTTGACATAGCGCACGACATATCCCTCCATGAAACGCCGCCGCTTGACGCGGATCTGCACGTCGACCACATCGCCCGGAACGGTCATCGGCACGAAGACCACCTGCTCGTTCCACCGCCCCATGGCCTTGCCCTCGGCGGCGAGCGTCGTTATTTCCAGTCCCTCGACGAGGGGATAATTCGCTTTTTTCCGTGCCATTTTACAAAGTGAAAGGTTAAAGCCTCCGCACCCATTCGTCGGGTTCGCGGGCATTTTGCGGGCATAAAGATAGGCATAAATCCGCCAAAAATGCACACCGGGCAAAAAAGAACCGCAGCAGGAGCAAGCCAAAGCCCTCCGAAAAATAAACGGAACACCGCAACGAGTTTTTTACTACATTTGTCCCGAAAAATCAACTCAAACCCATACGTCTATGTTAAGCCAAAAACTGCACGACGCGCTCAACGCGCAGATCAACGCCGAATTGTGGTCGGCCTATCTCTACCTTTCGATGTCGCTCGACGCCGAGGCCAAAGGTCTCAAAGGCGTGGCCAACTGGTTCTACATCCAGTTCCGCGAGGAGCAGGATCATGCCCGCATCTTCATGAACTACCTCCTCTCGCGCGACGCCGAAGTGAAGCTCGCCCCCATCGCCGAAGTACGCACCGCCTGGGCCTCGCCGCTGGAAATGTTCCGGGACACGCTGGAGCACGAAAAGAAAGTCACCGCGCTGATCCACGGTCTGGCCGACATCGCCGCCGAGGACAAGGACTTCGCCTCGTCGAACAAGCTGGTATGGTTCATCGACGAGCAGATCGAGGAAGAGGAGAACGCCCGCGGCATGATCCAGTCGTTCGAAGCGGTCGAGGGCAACAAATTCGGCCTCTACATGCTCGACAAGGAGCTGGCGGCCCGCACCTACTCGCTGCCCTCGCCTCTGGCATCGAAAGAAGACTAAAAAATAGTCGTCGAAGAAGAAAGGCGGAAAGCACACGAATGCTTTCCGCCTTTCGCTTTTCAGCAGCGGCGGATTTCTGCCGCCGCAGATCTTGCATCCAGTATCTTCGATGCGAGCCGCCCGAGAAGAACCGGACAAAACCAACCGACAAGAGTGATTTACTCTCTGTGCGTTATTTTATAGTCGATTCCCGCTTTGCGGGCCTGGGCGTGCTGGTCGGCCCGACGGATGCGGTAGAGACGCCCGTCTTTCCGCAGCCGCGCACCGGTCTGGTGGTAACGGAACGGAATGTCGGCCCCGACGCATTGCTGCCGGATCGAGAGCACCCAATCGTAGTCGCACGTTCGGGCTTCGGGGCCGGATTCGCCGCCCACGGAGACCTCCTCGATCGCCGGCGACAAATAGGGCGCCAACTCCAGCGGCCCCAGGAGCGGAGCGCCGACGATGACCCGGTGGCGGATCGGCGCATCGAGAAACACCGGCAGACGCTGTTCGGCCTGCTCCTGGTTCTCGACCGTGCAACCCACGATCACGTTTTCATAGCCCTCGCCCCAATCGGGCGGCAGCACGGTGCGCAAACGTTCGATCCGTTTGGTGAAGAACATGAACGTCAGGTCGTGGCGCAGACGCATCATCGCCCATACCTCGGGACGCCACGCGTCGGCCTCCTCCAGCAGAAAATCCGACGTGAAACACGTATAGACCCGCTCGCCCGCCGGGATCTTGAACCGTCCGTCGCGGCTGCGGCGCACCGGCAGCCCGAAAGCGGCGGTTTTCCGCGCTTGGGTGCTATCCAGCGCATGCTGCTCGTCCTGACGATAGACGTAGCAGTGGCGACACCCCTCGCTGATCTTGCGGCATCCGTGCCACGGATTCCAGTAAACAGGCATAATTATAACATCGAAACGATCCCCTCATACGACAGGAGGATCAACGCATAGCGCAACGTCTTGCCGACCAGCATCGCCCCGGCGGTCGTCCACGGGGCGGCACGCATCAACCCCAGCAGCACGGCGATCGCCTCGCCGATGACGGGCAGGAATCCGAAAAATCCCATGACGGCCCCGCGCCCCGCCACGAACCTGCGCGCCCGGGCCAGCTTGCGTGGGCCGACGCCCAGCCCGGCGATCCACTCGGGGCGTCCCAGACTCCCGATCCAGTAGCAGGTCATACCGCCCAACGTGTTGCCCGCCGACGCTGCGACCAAACAACCCGCCGGATCGGCGCCCAACCCCAGCAGCACGACCAGCACCGCCTCCGAACTGAACGGCAGCACGCTGCCGGCGATCAATGCCGAGAGAAAAAGGCCCCAATAACCCCACTCGACCAGTATCTGCGTCAACGACTCCATAATCTCTTTCCGCAAAAATTATGATCAATTCGACCGATCTTACAACCCCTGTGATCGGCTTGCCTATGTCGATCGATCCGGATGCTTATAAATAAGGTGTTCGGAATTTCTTTTTCGACCTCCTGCCTTACAATCACTCCTCCGCGGATGCGGGTTCCGGGCGGAGCATGCCGACCGAATCCTTGACCACCAAATGTACGGGAAGCTCGATATGCGTGCCGGATTCGCCCGAGCCGTCGATCTGCTGCACGAGAATCTTGATCGCCAGCAACCCCATTTCGTTGACGGGCTGGCTGACGTGCGTAATGGCGGGATCCAGGAAATCGAAATATTTCGAACCGTCGAACGACACGAGCGAAATATCGTCGGGAATGCGTAAATCGGCCTCCTTGATCGCTTTCAAGGCACCC
>CAMWJM010000081.1 GCA_947174575.1 uncultured Alistipes sp.
GGGAACGCCGAAATCTTCGATGGTGTCGATGTCCAGATATTCGTAGTAGAGCACCGCATTGCCGCAATAGCTGCGGGCGGCGCCCTGTTCGACCGGGATGAGGCACTCGTCGTCGTCGGGAATCGGCGCTACGGCGATCGTGCCGCGGTCGACGTGGGCGACATGCTCGCGCGCATAGAACCGCTTGCCGGTGGCTTGCTGGTCGAGGGCGCGGCAGAGGGCGTCGATCACGTCGCCCTTGAAGCCGTAGGCCGAGCTGAGGAGTTCGTAGATCACGAAAGCGCGCGGAAAGGCCGGGTCGATGCGGTCGAGACGGATCGTGTGGATGCCGTCGTGCTCGACGACCGCTTCGCGGCGGATGCGCTCGATGCCGTGGTCGATGAAGAGCTGGGCGTCGGTCAGGTGGCCGATGTTGCGCTGCATGAGGGCCGTGAACTTGGGGTTGATCTCCCGAATGCGGGGGATGAGGCCGAGCCGGATCTTGTTGCGCAGGTATTTGGTCGAGCGGTTGGACGAATCTTCGCGGAACGGAATTTTTTCGGCTACGGCGTATTCGAGGATCTCCTTGCGCGAAGCGAACATCAGGGGGCGGACGATGCGGCCCGCCTGCGTCGAGATGCCCGTCAGGCCGCGCAGCCCCGTGCCGCGCAAGAGGTTGATGAAGAACGTTTCGATCGAGTCGTCGGCATGGTGCGCCACGGCGACGGCCGTGTAGCCGTGCTCGCGGCACAGCTCCTCGAACCAGGCGTAGCGCAACCTCCGGGCCGCCATCTCCATGGATTCGCCCGTGCGCTCCATCTCGGCGAGGGTGTCGAACCGCCGGTTGTAGCACGGCACTCCGAGCTGCGCGGCCTCGTCGGCCACCAGCACCTCGTCCTCGTCGCTCTCGGCGCCCCGCAGCTGGAAGTTGCAGTGCGCCACGCCGATCCTGTAACCGCCGCGGGCGAAGAGCCGCAGCATGACCATCGAATCCACGCCGCCCGAAACGGTCAGCAACACCCGGTCGTCGGGCGCGAGCAGCCGGTTGTCCTCGATATATCGTTCGAATGCTTCGGGAAGAGCCATGGTTTTCAATTCATAATTAAAAATTCACAATGCACAATTTCCTTGACGGGCATTTCGTGCTTTTTATAAAATTTTGAATTGTGAATTATGCATTGTGCATTTTATAGTATGTTGACTTCCGTGTCGATCGCTATGCCGAACATGTCGCGTACGGCGGCCTGCACCTTTTGGGCCAGGGCCAGGACTTCGCCGCCCGTGGCGCCGCCCAGGTTGACCAGCACCAGCGCCTGCCGCTCGTGGACGCCCACGCGACCCTCGCGGTAGCCCTTCATGCCGGCTTTGTCGATGAGCCAGCCGGCCGCCAGCTTCGCCTTGCCGGCCTCCTGCGCCGGATAGAGCGGCATGTCGGGCCACTCCGCCCGGAGCCGCTCGGCCACGGCGAGGTCGACCGCGGGATTCTTGAAGAAGCTGCCCGCATTGCCCAGCTCTGCGGTGTCGGGGAGCTTGGCGCGGCGGATCGCGCAGATCGCGTCGCGGATGTTGCGCAGCGTGGCGCCGCCCCGGGCCTCGACTTCGCGCTCCACATCGCCGTAACCCAGATGGGGCTGCGGCGTGCGCGAGAGGAGGATTTCGATCGCCGTGATGACTGCGCGGCCCCGCAGCTCGTGTTTGAACACGCTCTCGCGGTAGCCGAACCGGCAGTGCTCGGCGTCGAGCGTCAGCATCGAGTCGCTCTCGACGCAGTACATCTCGACCCGACGGATCACGTCCTTGGCTTCGCGGCCGTAGGCCCCGATGTTCTGCACGGGCGCGGCTCCCGCCTTGCCGGGGATGAGCGAGAGGTTTTCGATGCCCCACAACCCGTGCTCCACGGCCCAGGCCACCGCGTCGTCCCACTCCGCACCGGCGTCGATGCGGACGCGGACGTGTTCGCCGAGGTCTTCGACGATCTCGATCCGCTGCGACGTGGGCGTGAGGAGCAGCCCCTCGTAGTCGCGCGTAAACAGGATGTTGTTGCCCCCGGCCAGCACCGTCCAGCGGTCGGGAATGCCTGCGGCGAAAACGGCCCGCAGCTCCTCCACGGTCTCGAACTCGACGAGCCGGTCGGCATGCTGCCGGACATGGAAGCTGTTGCGGTCGCACAGGTCTATGCGGTGGAATTCTTTCGACATGATGCGCAAAGTTAGAAAATATTTCCTATCTTTGACTAAAGTCGAAGATACTCCCGCTCGGCAAAATGCAAACAAGTTCGCTTTTGCCCTCGCTTATACGTATCTTCGATAGAACCTCTTGCCGACTAACCTACAAAATATTCAGCAACTATGTTTTCACAAGAAGACCTTCGACAGATCGCCGGACACGGACTGACGCCCGAAGCGGTCGAGCGGCAGATCGAAAATTTCCGCCGCGGATTCCCCTTTCTGAAAGTCGTGCGCGCCGCATCGCCGGGCGACGGCGTGCTGCTGCTCGACGAGGAGCGGGCCGACCGGGCCGCGGCACGCTATGAACAGGCGGTGGAGAAACTCTCGGTGGTGAAGTTCGTGCCCGCATCGGGCGCCGCCACGCGCATGTTCAAGGAGTTGTTCGAGTTCGTCAACGAGGGCAAGCGCGGCAAGGGCATCGACACGCTGGTGGAGCAGGTCGAGCGGTTCGCGTTCTGGCCCGAGCTGAAAGCCGTGCTGCCCGAGGGAGCCGACGACCGGGCCTTGGTGTCCGCTATCGTGGGCGAGGGTCTCGACTACGGCAGCAAACCCAAGGGGCTGGTGACGTTCCACGCCTATCCCGAGGGGGCGCGCAAGGCCGTGGAGGAGCATTTGGTCGAGGGTGCCGCCTATGCCGCGTCGAACGGTGAGGCGAAGATCCATTTCACCGTCTCGCCCGAGCATCGGGCCGGGTTCGAAGCCCTGCTGGCCGAGAAGGTGCCTGTGTACGAGAAGCGGTTCGGCATCCGCTACGAGATTTCGTTCTCGGTGCAGAAGTCGTCGACCGACACCAGCGCCGTAAATCCCGACAATACGCCGTTCCGGCAGGACGACGGGCGGCTGCTGTTCCGTCCGGCGGGGCATGGCGCCTTGATCGAAAATCTGAACGAGATCGCGGCCGACATCGTGTTCATCAAGAACATCGACAACGTGACGACCGACGCGCTGCGGGGCGATACGATTCGGTTCAAAAAGGTGCTGGCGGGCGTGCTGCTGGAGTTGCAGGAGCGGGCGTTCGGCTATCTGAAAGCTCTGGAGACGGGCGACGCCGACATGGAGCCGATCGCCGAATTCATCCGCAAAGAGCTTTGCGTCAAGCTGCCCGAAAAGTACGATGCCGCGCTGCTGCGCAGTATTCTCGACCGTCCGATACGCGTCTGCGGCATGGTGCGCAACGAGGGCGAGCCGGGCGGCGGGCCGTTCTGGGTGGCCAACCCCGACGGCACCGAGTCGCTGCAGATCGCCGAGTCGAGCCAGATCGCACCCGAGGATATGCCTTTGATGAAGTCGGCCACGCACTTCAATCCGGTCGACTTGGTATGCGGCGTGCGCCGGGCCGACGGGGGTAAATACGATTTGCGCGAATATACCGATCCGTCGACGGGGTTCATCTCGTCGAAGTCGTCGGGCGGCCGCGAGCTGCGCGCCCAGGAGCTGCCGGGGCTTTGGAACGGGGCCATGGCGCGCTGGAACACGGTGTTCGTGGATGTGCCGATCGCGACTTTCTCGCCGGTGAAGGTGGTGCAGGATTTGCTGCGCCCCCAGCACCAGTAGCGGGCCGGGCGAATAAGCAAGAACGAGGCGCAGGATCGGTTCCTGCGCCTCGTCGCATTCAGGAGGGAACGCCTACTTCTTGGTGTACTGGTTGTGACCCTCGGGATTGTGGACGCGCGAATTGCCGGTGCCCGTGCTCTTGCGGGCCGAGGCGGTGCCGCGCGAGGCGGTCGTGCGCGACGTTTTTTCCGACGACTTGCACTGGCTCGACTGCGAGCGTGCGGAAGTCTTGGAGGCAGACTCTTTCATAACGGTTTAAATTTTTAGTTGAACATCCGGTCGCCCATAGGGAGCCGGTCGGTATGCCGGATGCACCGAAAGGGGCGCTCCGGTGTGTGTAAGGACTGCAAATCGTATACCAGAAAGGCGGGCGCCTCCGTTCGGGGCCGGGACCGGCGGGCAGACAAGACGGCGGGAGGACGAGGCGGGGCGGATGCCGGCGGTCGGCAGGGCGGCGGGGTTTTCGTCGATTTCGTCCGAATGTTGATGGATTGCGGATAAATTGTGGGTGCGCGGCCTTGCCGTTCTCGGAATCTTTCTTATATTTGTTGCGCGAAAAAACAATAATCAAAATCAGATAGATCGATATGGAAAACAAACTGCAAGAGTTGACCCGCAAACTCTACGACGAGGGGTTGGAGAAAGGTCGCGCCGAGGCCGACCGTCTGGTGGCCGAAGCTCGCGCCGAGGCCGACAAGATCGTAGCCGACGCCAATGCCCAGGCCGACGAAATCCTCCGCCGGGCGCAGGCCAAGGCCGAGGATACGGAGAAGAACACCCTCACGGAGATCGCTCTGGCCGGCAAGCAGGCCGTGGCCCGCATCAAGTCGGAGATCGCCGAATTGATCGTCGCCGAGGCTGCGGGCGCCGGGGTCAAGGAGGCTGCGCTCGATCCTGCTTTCATTAAGGAGATGCTGCTCGCCGTGGCCCGCAACTGGAACGGCGCCGATGCCGGCAAGGTGGAGCTGAAAGCCCTGCTGCCCGAGGGCGAACGGGCGAAGCTCGACGCTGCTTTCGAGCAGAACGCCAAGGAGCTGCTGGCGGCCGGCATCGAGGTGGGTTACTCCAAGGAGGTGAAGACGGGCTTCAAGGTGGGCGCCAAGGAGGGCGGCTACTACATTTCGTTCTCCGACGCCGACATCGAAGCGCTGCTGGGCGAATATCTGCGCGAGAAAGTCTCGTCGATGCTCTTTAAGGCGTAGGGGTCATGTTCGCGACCAATTACTATACGCTCGTCGCCGGACTTCGCGAGTATGCGCTCGACGCCGACACCAAGGGCTTCGACGCACAGGCCATCGTCGCCGAGATTCTCGAAACGCTCACGGCCCGCGATGCGAAGCAGGTGCGGCTGCTCGACGCCTACTACGACTGCGAGAATCTGGCCGCGCTGCGTGCCGGACGTTCGTCGTTCTCGCCGCTGGGCAACTTCGCGCGCGAGGAGCTGGCCGAGGAGTTGAAGCATCCGACGCGCCTGCCCGAGGAGTTGGCCCGCGTGGTGCGCGCCTACGACGATCCGGAGGGCGAGGAGGCCGAGACGGTCGATACCGCCCGGAGCTTCGAGAAGTCGCTTTTCGCGGCCTATTACGACCTTTGCGAACGCAAGGGGTGTCGCTTTCTGCGCGAATGGTCGCTCTTCGACCGCAATCTGCGCAACCTGACCGCCGCCGTGACGGCCCGTTCTGCAGGGCGTCCCGTGGAGGAGGTCATCGTAGGCGGAGGCGACGTGGCGGAGCAGTTGCAGCGCAGTTCGGCCGCCGACTTCGGACTGCGGGGCGAACTGGGTTACATCGACGCGGTGATCGCCGCTCTGGGCGACGAACAGAATCTGGTGGAGAAAGAGCGTCGGCTCGACCTCATCCGCTGGAACGAGGCGCTCGATCTGGCGACGTTCGACTATTTCGACATCGATGCCGTGCTCTCGTATGTGGTGCGGGTCAACATCGTGGCCCGCTGGACGAGGCTCGACCCGGCGCGCGGCCGCGAAATGTTCGCCCGGCTGCTCTCGGAGCTGGACGGCAAGGAACTGATAGAAAAACGATAAAAGATAGGTATGAAAACAACAGGACGTGTAAACGGCATCATCTCGAACATCGTGATCGTCAAGGCCGACGGCGCCGTCGGGCAGAACGAGATCTGTTACGTGTATGCCGGCGAAACGAAGATGATGGCCGAGGTCATCAAGGTCATGGGCGATGCGGCCTATGTCCAGGTATTCGACAGCACCCGCGGGCTGAAGATCGGCGACCGCGTGGAATTCGAGGGGCACATGCTCGAAGCGACGCTCGCTCCGGGCCTGCTGTCGCGCAACTACGACGGTCTGCAGAACGATCTGGAGAAGATGGACGGGCTGTTCATCGCGCGCGGTTCGATCACCGACCCGATCGATTTCGGCGCCGAGTGGGAGTT
>CAMWJM010000082.1 GCA_947174575.1 uncultured Alistipes sp.
GACATTGCCAGCCGCGAAAGACGAGGATGCCCAGTAGGCGCCGCGCGCGCCGACAGGCGCCAAGGCTCCCGACGTGCCGTAGCGGTAGCCCGCGGCAGGGTAATCAGCCGTGATCGTCTGGGCATAGTTGGTGTAGAACTTCCAACCGTTCGAGAACGTAGTGTTTGCGACATTGAAGTCAGCCGCAGTCGTCGAACCATACTGGTTCGTCCACGTTACGTTCTTAACGAACTGAATCCAGGTATCCTGGGGCGGTACGCGCCAGCCTACCGGACACGGGTCGTAGATCGACTTGGCGCCCTTGTTGGTATTGTAGCTGGTCTTGTTGATCGTCGTCTGGGTGTTAGGATTGCCCCAGAGGTTGTCGGCCTGCGTCGTCCAGTCCGTGATACCGAGCCAGTCGTATACCACAGCGTCGCGCTGGCAGATGAACGTCGTCGGGTTCTGACGAGCATAGGCGATACGAGCGGACGTCGTGGTGCCGGCGGTAGCCTGATCGGCGGTAGCCAGCACGCTCATCGTAGCTTTCGGGCCTACGGCCGTCATGCCCGAACCCAGGAACGGATCCTTACGACCCCACTGGTAGTAGAGACCGTAAGCAGCGGTCGTAAGACCGGCGTCCGATGCACCCAGGTTACGATCCATAGCCTGATAGCTACGCGAACCGCCGACATGAGTAACAGGTGCTGCCGTATCCGGATCGTACTGGGTCGACCAGATGTGCCAACTCCAAGCCACTGCGCCTGCAGCGTCGTTGACAGCCAGCAGAGCGTTACCCTCGATTGCGGGCATGCCGATCATGCCGGCAGTGGAGAAGTATACCTTCTTGTTCTCGACATCGAGCTTGACGTTCTTGATCAGACCGTTAGTGGTCGTACCCGTCTCCCACAGGAGGCTGACGGTAGCAGGATTCACAGTGAACGGATTGATCGCAGGAGCATTCTGCGTCTTGGTGTTGGGAGCGATACCGGTCGTTGCCGAGAAAGCCTGGGTCGTGGCACCGTTGCCGCCCGTCGCAGCATTGAACACATACACCTGACCGGCCTCGTGCGTCAAGTAGCAGTTGGCGGTACCGGCAGCGCTCAAGTCGATGACATCGGCAGTCGTTACACGGCCGTCGCCATTGGCGTTGGCACCCTTGATCGTGGCGGTGATGTTGTAGCAGGTGTTGCGCTTGATGTCATAGTTCTTCGTGTCGTCGGTACCCGGGAAGATGCGGTAAGCGATCTTCTTGGCCTTGGCACCGTTCGAAGGATTCGTATAGGTACCCGTGATCTCGAGATACGAGCTGTGAGCGGGTGCGTTCCACCAGTTCTTGCTCTGCTTGGTGGTCGACGTACCGTCGCCGCGCATGTTCTCGGGAATGTAGAACGTTACCGACGAACCCGAAGCATTCTTCAGATTGTTGACGTTGATGCTGTGCGAAACAAGCTGGTCGATATAGTTGGTCTTGACAGACTTCAGACTATCGACATTGTTGGCATAGTAGAACTTCGTAGCTGCGCTGCACAGGTTCACATCGGTATCGGCAACGAAAGCACCGAATGCCGCATCCTGCTTCAGGGTCAGCACGACCTTGGCGCAGATACGCTCCAACTTGATCTCCTGCGTACCGGTAACGGCCTTCAGATCGTACTTGGCCACCATGGGAAGACCCTTGCTGGTCAGGTAAGCACCGCCGAAACCGCCTTCGGGAGTAGCGAACGTCTTCTGCATGAAGCTCGAGAGTCTGCCCGTGAAACCTTTCAGAGCATCCTCGCCTACGTTGGCGATGAAATAGGTAGTCGTGGGATTGCCGTTAGCATCGTAGAGATCGACGCTGACCGTATTGTCCGACGAAATGGTGTCGTAGTACTGACCTACCTGCAGCGTCGAATTCACACCCGTACCGGAGAACTGCATTACCCACAGGTTGAAGATCTTGCTCTCGGCAGCCGTTGCAGGAACCGTCGGATCCTCGTCGTCATCGGCACGAGTAGCCGCATCCAGAGCAACGGAGAGCGACTCGTCCTCGGCTACGGCACGGCTTTCGGGAGTAGCCGCAACCACATTCATCTCGGGAACGGAGAAGTTCAGAGTCATGGTGACCTTCTCGCCGACAGGCTGCAAACCGCCGGTCTCGCTGTTATCGACGGTAGCATCAAAATCCTCGCTGCAGGCTGCGAAAGCCAGAGCGGCGGCAGCGATCAGCAATGTTTTTTGAAAGATTTTCATAATCGTTTAAAAATTAAAGTTGTATGTATTTCGAATTTAAATGTCGACAATATATCGAATGCACGGTTGCCTACGCGTCTGCTCCCATATCGCCCGAATCGGAATTGTTCGCATTCCAATTGGGGTTGGCGGGCGTACCGTGGAACGAATCGCCCAGCCCCGTCTCCGAATCACCACCGTCCGACCAGGTGTCGTTGCCGGCGAGCGGAGCCGTGAGCGTCGGGAAATCCGCGATATCGGTATCCCAGTTCGGGTTGCCGATCCAACCGCCGGGCTTGACGATAGGAATGAACGAACCGCCGAGTTCGGTCTCCTCCCAGGTGATGTCCAACCACCATTCGCCGACGACGACCGAGCCATGGGGCCACTCGCCAATGCCATCGTCGTAGTCATCGCCCTCGCCCCAAGTCAATTCGGTCCAGGGAATGACGTTGAGAATAAGCACCAGCTTGGAACCCGTCAGCTTCAGGCTGAAATTATAGTGGTAACCGGCAGCCAATGCCATGTTCTTGATCGTAGCGGGCAGCGGCGACGCAGTCTCGGAACCGTTGAACGCGACATCCATCTTCACCCCGAAGTCGGCCTTCTTCTTGGGCAGCACGATGTCGGTACCCACGAAGTTGACTTTCGAGCCGGAAACAGCGCTGAACTTCGATTCCGGAATGGAGTAACGGCAACTTGCATCGTCCGCGATCGTCCACGAATCGGGCTTCCAGAGCGAGCAAATCGCATCGACATACGGCGCCGGCGACATATAGGAAAGGTCGATGGTCTTAAACGCAATCTCGGTGATCTCTTTCTCCTCGGAGAGATCTTCGATCGGCATCACCGAGAAAGTCAGCTTGGCGCCATGACGCACCAACGTATTGAGCGCCACGGTTTGCGTCCCGGTCACGCTCGGCTCGACCAACTTGGACGTGAGCGAGCAAGCGTAATCGACGCCATGAGCGACCGAAATAATTTTATGCCCGGGAACCTCCATAGCCGGAGTTATGGCATAAAAATCGTAGGCATATTCGGCAGGCGGCAACTTCATGGAGATGCCGGTGCCCGCGGCGATCTTGCCGTCGGCATCGACGACGCAAGGCGTCAAAACACCATTCTTGTCAGCGACATACGTAGCCTCGGAGACGAACGTATCGTTGGCGATGTCGGCGTTCTCACCTGCACGCTCGAAAGCCAAGACCCGCACCGTAGTACCCTCGGCCAAGGCCACGGGATCGCCGGGCGTGACACCCTCGACGCTGCGGACGACAGCCTGTGCGGAACGGGCACCCGCCAAGGTGAACTCGACCGTCACCTCTGCGGCAGCAGGTTTCGGAGCGCCCTCCTCGGACTTGTGGCATCCGGTCGCTGCAGCCAGCAACAAGATGAACAACAATTTTTTCATAAACAATCAATTAAAATATAAGCACACCCTATATTCGGAACCCTCGGCGGCGTTCGCCTCTTTTGCGGGGTCTCGGCGGGCGTCCGGAGCCTTATCGGCAAGACATCCGGACGCACGGAGACCTTGTGAAAGTTGCGTGCCCGCCACGACGGGCATATTGGATTAGAGCGGAACTACCACGGGATCGGGAACCTCGATCCAATCGGTGATCGTAGCCGTCGGCGTGATCTCGGACACCGTGAAGACGAGGACGATTTCGTAAGCCGAACCGGCCTTGAAACCGACGGTGCTGTCGGCGTTGGTCGGCAGGGTCACGGCGATCGTCTTGCTACCCTCGTAGTCCGAAGTTTCGAGTTCCAGCTTGAAGGTGCCGTCCTCGGCAACGGGGGCTACCATGGCGTAACCGCACTCGACCTTGTTGTGCTCGGTCTCGCTGGCCTCCACACCGACTTCCAGACCATCGGAGTAGTCGATAGCGGTGTAATCCGAGAACTTCTTGGCGACCAAGTCGATGTCCTTGGATTCCGTGGCGAAATCGACCGTAGCGGGCAACGTGATCTCGCATGCCTCGGGCTGATCCTTCACCGTGATGGAGGTGATTTTGCCCCAGCGGGCCTTGGCATCGTCGTCCTTGGCGTAGGCCGAAATCTTGATCCAAGTCAACTGGTGCTCGAAATTGAAGATCTTGCCGGTCTTGCCGAAACGCGACGCGGTAGCCTTGTTAGCCTCCAGCTCCTGGGTCAGCATGATGTCGGTATCGCCGTCGATAGCGATCGTAGCGACACCGCCCGTGAACGAAGTCGTACGGGGGTACCAGCCGACCATCTTGGTGTTGTTGCCATTGGTCTGGTAGTACTGCTTGGTCGCGAAGACGATAGCCGTAGCATCGGTCTCGGAGAGCGTACCCTTCCAAGTGGCGTTCAGCGCGGAAGCAGCCGAATAATCGGCGGGATAGCCCGAAACGCCCTCGTCGATGCGCGCGAATGCTACCGCCAAGTCCTCGGTGCGAGCGGCCCGGATGACACCTTCGCCGCGCGTAGGACGCACCAGATCGGCTTTCGAAACGACCTCGCCGATCTTGGACATACCTGCGCTCAAGCGGATTTCATCGCCCCTGTCGATATCCGAGAAATCGGTCTTCTTGGAGCATCCAGCCAACAACGCAACGGCCAACAACATGCTCCCCAGCGGGAAGATCATGCCTTTTACAAACGTTTTCATTGTTCTTTAAATTTAAAAAGTCTTGCTTTTGCGACTGTAAGGGGACATTCAACCCCTTACAGCCAAAACAGGCTCCGCATCGCGGACAAACCGCGAAAACGGGAGAAAACTACTCGACGGGCACCTCGGCCGAACCGCCGTCTTCCCACTCCGTAACGGTAGCCGTAGCCTCGATGACGGTGGCCTTGAAGGTCAGGTTGACATCGAACTTCTTGGCAGCGGTCGAACCCGTAACGTCAGCACCGTCCTTCTTCAGGTAAACGGGAACTTCGATAGGATCGTCGATCTTCTCGGTCTTGACGATCAGCGTGTAAGCCGGAGAGCCGGCAACAGCCGTCACGGGGCAAACGATCGAGTAAGCGACAGCGACGGGATCGACTACCTTATCCTCGGAACCCTCTACCTCCGGATCTGCGGGAACATCGAACTCCAGTTCGTAGGCCTGGCTTTCGAAAGCGTTGTCCGTAGCTACCTTGGGATCGGCATCCTGGTCGATGATGTAGGTCTTGAACTCGACAGGCTCCGTGTAAGCGTTGGTCCTAGTAGAGGTGTAAGGTACAGCCCTGCCCAAGTCCACCTGGATCTTGCTGTTCACCTCTTTCACCGTGATCTTCTCGATCTTACCCCAAGCGTCGTGAGCATATTCGTTCTCGGCCTTGACGTTGATCGTCAGCTTGGTCAGCATGTGCACGAAAGCGAGGTTGGGATAGGTCTTGGCCAATGCCTGTGCCTTGGTCGACGAAACCTGCGGTGCCAGCATGAAGTCCTCGCAACCCGTAATCGTAGCCGTTACGTACGAGGTCACGTCATCGCCATCGCTGGAATAGCTGATGGTGTTTAAAGCCAAGTCTGCCGGATAGATACCGCACAGATAGATGGTGCTGCCGTTGGTGGGATAGAAATAGCTACCCGTGAAACCCGTCGTGTCGTAGGGCTTGTTGTTGGGAGTCTCGTCCGTCTTGGCAGCAGTGAAGGTCATCGTACCGTCGGCGTAAAGCGTACCCTTGTAGTTCATATCGGTGGTGGTCGTCAGCACGCGAGCCTTCAGCACGTTGTCGGCAGCGATAGCGCCCTCGAACGGAGTACGGGTCGTGACATCGATGTCACCGATGCCATAAGCCTTCGACGAAGCCATGATCTCAACATCGTCGCCCTCGACAGGACGAATAGCCAACTCGCTCTTCGAACAACTTGCCATAGCTGCTACGGCAAGCAGAGAGAAAAATAACTGTTTCATTGTAGAAAAATTTAAAAGTGAATTGAGATTTGATTGCTGAATTAAGTATCTGAAATTATAAGGTTTTCGCAAACTTACTGAA
>CAMWJM010000083.1 GCA_947174575.1 uncultured Alistipes sp.
ACCCGGCGCCGCAAGCGCGGCCGCAACAACCGCGGCGACCAACAACCGCACCGCCAGGATCGCCCGCATGGCAACGCAGCGCAATCCGGCGAGCGCGAAACGGCGGGCGAGCAGCGCACGGACAACCGGAACCGTCGCAACAACGACCGCTATAACGACCGCAACCGTCATCGCAACAGGAACAACGGAAACGCCAGAAACAACCATAGCGGCAATGGCAGTAATGGCAGCAACGGCAATGCCGACGGCAACAAATAAAACGACCCCGAACCGCGTTAATTTCCGCTTCGCATGCGCCGAGTGATCCGCATAGCATTCGTTGCGGCAGCCTTGTCGCTCACGGCGTGCCGCACGCCTCACCGCTCTGTGGCCGTCGACGTCGACCTCGCGGAGTGGAGCACGGAGACCGAGATCGTCGTCGAGAACGACGACACGCTGACGCTGCGCGACATCGCGCTTTTTCTGCGCTACAACGACTGTTTCAACGACGACACCCTGACGCTGCGCATCGAGGTGCGCACACCCGATTCGCTCCGTTGCGAGGAATGGCTGCAAGTGTCGATGCCCCGCCCCCGCAAACCCGCGGCCCTGCGCCGCCAGGCGATCGCTGACTTCCGCCGGCAGGCCCTGCTCGCGCGCAGCGGCGACTACCGGTTCACGGTCGCGCCCGTGCGTCCCGTAGAGGGTATCGAGGCGGTCGGCATCTACGTAAAGAGCTATTAGCATGGGTAAAGACAAACTCCGCCGATTCCGCGAAAACCTCGAATTCGACTGCTTCCTGCAACCCGAGTTCGAGCAGGTGTTCCGCTGCGACCATCCGATCAAGGGGCATTGGAACCGCGATTTCTTCCGCAACGACCGCCCCATCGTGCTGGAGCTGGGGTGCGGCAAGGGCGAATACACCGTGGCGCTGGCCGAGCGCGATCCCTCGCGCAACTACATCGGCGTCGACATCAAGGGCGCCCGCATATGGCGCGGCGCGAAAACCGCCACCGAGCGCCGGATGACCAACGTGGGATTTCTGCGCACCCGCATCGAATTCCTCGCCGCGCTCTTCGCCGAGGGTGAGGTCGCCGAAATCTGGATCACCTTCCCCGATCCGCAGCTCAAGAGCCGCCGGGCCAAGAAACGGCTCACCTCGCCGCTCTTTCTCGAACTCTATGCGCAGCTGCTGCGCCCCGACGGCCTCATCCACCTGAAAACCGACTCGCAGCACCTCTACGGCTACACCAACGAAGCGATCCGCCGCTACGGCCTGCCGTGCGCAGTCGCCTCCCCCGACATCTACGGCTCGGGCCTGGCCGACGAAGTGCTCTCCGTCAAAACCGCCTACGAACGGCGGTTCCTCGACATGGGGCTACCGATCACTTACACCCGCTTCTCGCTCGGCGGGCGGCAACACTTCGAGTGGTTCGACTGGGACGAAGACGAAAAAGAGGAGAAAGACAACGAAGCCGCCCGCCAAAATCCCAACAGCAACCCCGAACGAAACCTCAAGCGTTAATGCAATTACCTCGCGAATAAGCAACTATATATTACCCCTGCCGCATATTTGCAGCAGGGGTAATTAACTATTTTTCAGCACGCCGCTACAGATTATTCGGTTCGTTCGATTGTCGGGTCATTCGCCTATGAGCTGCTTGATCCGACCGGCCAGTTCGGTATTGTCCATCAGGCCGCGGATGCGGTCGGCACCGGTACCATAGAGATAGACCGGCACGATCGAGGCCGTATGCCCGCCGGTCGAGAAGCGGGGTTCCACACCCGAGTCGGGCAGCGTGAAGTCGTCCTTGCCACTGGGCAGCGTCAGACCGCCCGTTTCGTGGTCGGCCGTGACCACCACCAGCGTCCCGGGGTGGCTGTCGGCGAAGTCCATCGCCACGGCCACCGCACGCTCGAAGTCGCGTACTTCGTCGAGCACACACCGGGCATCGTTGCCGTGGCAGAACATATCGATCTGCGACCCCTCGACCATGAGGAAGAATCCCGCATCGTCGGCCGAGAGCAGCTCCAGCGCCTTGCGGGTAGCCCGGGGCAGGAAATCGCCGCGCTCCTCCGCCCGGGGCAGATGCTTGTCGGCCACGGCGGCCAAAACGGGCAGCGCCGAAAGCGTGTCGAGCATCTCGGGCGACTGCGCCACCCGGTAGCCCTTGCGGCCGAACGCATCGAACCACGTGCCGCCCTCGGGACAAGCTCCGCCGAGCGCCGAGCGGCCACCGCCGATCAGCAGGTCGATGTCGCTGGCCGCCATGTCGCGCAAGATGCCCTCGTCCTCACGACGATCGGACACATGAGCATAGAATGCGGCCGGCGTAGCATGATGCAGATACGAAGTGACCACCAGACCCGTATGCCGGCCCCGGCGCTGCGCGCATTCGGTCATCGGCACGAGCCGCACGCCGGCCGTATCGATCCCCAACGAAGCGTTGGCGGTCTTGGTGCCGGTGGCCAGCGCCGTGCCGGCCGCCGCGGAGTCGGTCACGCGGTTGTTGGCCGAGCGAGTCGCGATGAGCGCCACGCCCTCGGCCCGGTCGAATGCCGTAGGCCGGTAGTCCTCGGCCACCTGCAGCAGGCTGACCTGCGCCAGTCCCATGCCGTCGCCGATCATGTAAATCACGTTGTGCATCTCGGGTGCCCCGTCGTCGTTGCAGGAGACGCACGCACCCAGCAGACACGCCACCAATAGAAAGAATCGTTTCATAATATATCTAATATATAACCGGCGGGATTCGAATCATACCTATTTCGATCGCGCCGAGGGCGAAAAAAAGTCCGTTCCCATTTCGTTACGGCACACCCGCTCTTCATGCAAAGATATCGTTTTTCGCAAACTTTTTATTATTTTTACGCAAAATTCAGCTCTGCCCTATGGATGTAAAGATCGCCGCCGACTGGAAAGAGATTCTGGCTCCGGAATTCGAGAAACCCTATTTCGCCGCCCTCACGGAGTTCGTGCGGCAGGAGTACGCCTCGCGCCGCATCTACCCGCGCGGCAGCAACATCTTCCGGGCGTTCGACAAATGCCCGTTCGAGCGGCTCAAAGTAGTCATCATCGGCCAAGACCCCTACCACGGCCCCGGTCAGGCCAACGGTCTGTGCTTCTCGGTGGGCGACGGCGTACCCTTTCCGCCCTCGCTGCAGAACATCTTCCAGGAGGTCGCCGACGACACGGGCACGGCCATTCCCTCGACGGGCAACCTCGACCGCTGGGCCGAGCAGGGCGTGCTGCTGCTCAACGCCGTGCTGACGGTGCGGGCGCACGAAGCGGCCTCGCATGCGGGTCACGGCTGGGAGACGTTCACCGACGCGGTGGTGCGGGCCATCGACCAGCGCAAACAGGGCATCGTCTACATGCTCTGGGGCAGCTATGCGCAGAAGAAAGGCGCGATCGCCGACCCGCAGCGCAACTGCATCCTCAAGGCGGTGCACCCCTCGCCCCTGTCGGTCTACCGGGGGTTCTTCGGCTGCCGCCACTTCTCGCGGGCCAACGAATACCTCCGCTCGATCGGCAAGACCCCGATCGAATGGTAAGTCCCCGACCGAACGATAAAACGAAACGGTTGCGACCTCGAAAGATCGCAACCGTTTTTCATGAGGCATCCGCCGCTCCTACCGCACGATGTTGGCGATCAGGAACGTAGCGGCCACCGTCAGGATGGCGTAAAGCTCGGGGAAAGCCGCCAGAATCAGCGTCTTACCCATCACGTCGTGCCCGTTGCCGATCGCGGCGATACCGTTGGCGCAGACCTTGCCCTGGAACACGGCGGCCGCGAGGTTCACGATACCTACCAGGATGCCGGCGCCCAGCACGGCTGCGGCCTGCACCATCGTGGGGTTCTGCAGGAAGCCCTGCACCATGAAGAAGCAGACGAAACCGTAGAGGCCCTGCGAACCGGGCAGCGCCGAAAGGATCATGTAGCTACCGAAAGCGCCGTTGTTCTTCTTCATGGCGCCCACGGCCGCCTGGCCGCAGATCGAAGTACCCACGGCCGATGCGATACCGGCCAGACCTACCATCAGAGCCACGCCCACGTAGGCCATTACCAAAGCTGTTGTTTCCATAAAATAAAGTGTTAGATTGAATTATATACGATTCGGATTTTACTTCTCGATTTTCACTTTCTCCAGCGGTTCGAAGTTGCGCGTAGCCATTTCGAAGCCGGCGTTCTTGTAGAACTCCACGAATGTCAGACGCATCGGATGCACGAACGACGAGATGGTCGACATGAAGAGGTTGATGCCGTGACCGATCAACAGGATCGGCAGCATGACGAGCACCCGCACGACGATGTTGGCTCCGTCGGGCACGAACCCCTCGGCCAGCGAATTGAAGACCAGCGCCAGCACGCCGCCCGACAAGCCGATCGCAAACAGACGGATGTACGACAGCACGTCGCTCAACAGTCCCGTGATGTTGTTGTAGAGATTCCACACGCCCGACCCGAGGTTGAGCAATGGATTGCGGCCCGGCGTATTGAGCAGCAGCATCAACACGGCTCCCACGCCCAGCGCGACGTAGAACGCCGCGGACGAAGTGGTGAAGCCCGGGATGACCCACTCGGGATTCAACATCGGCAGTCCGCCGGCCACGGAGGCGGCCAGCAGGATGACGAACCACCCCAACGTGCCGAGCGCATACTTGAATCCGAAGCTGCGAGCCGTGACCCAGATGCTGATGGCCATGCCGAAAAGAATCTGCACCATACCGATCGCCAACGCGATGGAGAAGAAGCGGTTCTGGAAGTCGAAGAAGCGGAACAGCGGTTCGCCGTCGGCTTTCAGCGGCACCCACTCCTGCATGTTCACGCCGAAGAAGGCCCCGCAAAACCCGCCGAAGAGGATCGTCGCCCCGGCGCACATCGTGGCGAACCACGCGGCCTGCCGCATCATGCCCGGCTCGGGGTTCTTGCGCAAGAGCCACAACCCCATGGCCAGCAGGATCAGACCGTAGCCGGCGTCGTTCAGACAGATGCCGAAGAAGAGCATGTAGAACGGGGCGAAGAACGGCGTGAGGTCGAGCGTCCCGTACTTCGGGCGGGCATACATGTCGCCCACCAGTTCGAAGATGCGCGAGAACCAGCCGTTGCACAACTTCACGGGCGTATTGTCCTCGGGCGTGGGGTCGCTCTTGAGGTAGACCACGTTGGGATACTCCTCCAGGAGCGCATCGACCCGGGCCGACGTTTCGGTCTCGGCCCAACCCTCCATGACGACCAGCGTGCCGTCGGCCTCCGGACGGGCCGTAGCCTCGACCTTGAGGCCCTGCAGCCGCTCCTTGAGCGACGCGACGTAGGCGGTCAGCAATGCACGCGAAGCCGCAGCTCGCGAAAATTCGGCATCCAGCGACCGCAGCTTCGCTTTGTGCTCGGCGATCGCCTGCTCGGCGGCACGCACGTCCATCTGCGGCGCTTTCATCTCCTGGGCGTCGAAGTCGAGCGTCTCGCCGGGAGCCGCCACGACCACGAACCAGACCATGGCGTCGGTGCGGCCGATTTCGGAAACGACATGCTGCTCCGACCATGCGGCAGCCTCCTTGTCGTAGGTGCCGCGCTGCGCGGTGAAATAGCGCAGCACGATCCCCTCGTCGGCGAGCTTCTGCGCCCGGGCCGCGTCGAACTCGCCCCACGGACGCAGTTCGTCGACCGTTTTCTCCAGCCGGGCGATCTCCGCCTTGACGGCAGCCGCCTCGCGCTGGGCCTGCAGATAACGTTCGAACGCCTCGGCGCCGGAAGCATAAGGCGCAGCTTTTTCGGTCGCGGCCGATTCTTGCGCTGTTTTTTCTTTCGCTGCGGCTTTCTCGCGCTCCTCGCTCCAGGTTTTCAGGAACTCCAGCGCCTTGTTGCCCGCCTCGATGTCCAGCAGCAGCTGACGGTCTTCCTCCGAAGGCTCCCAGCCCGCGGTGGTGATGTCCACCAACCCCAGGTCGCGCAACTTCTCGACGAAATCGCCGCTCTGCGCCGCGAAAAGCACGAAATCGTATTTCGACATTCTGGCTATCATACCGTCGCGCCCTCCCCGGCTTGCTGTTGTTTGGTTTTCACGATCTTCTGTGCCGACTTGGAGAGGTTCTCCTCATCCTCCATGAAGCGTTTGATCTTGCGTATGGCGTCTTCATAACCCGGAATCTGC
>CAMWJM010000084.1 GCA_947174575.1 uncultured Alistipes sp.
CCCGCCATGATGACGCAATAGTTGTTGCTGCGTTTGGTGGTCATATCTTCGAAATGTTTCTACAAAGATAAAAATATTTTCGTAACTTTGCCGTCTATGCGGAATGAAATTTTTCACCCTCCCATGAAAGTCAAACTCTTTACCATACCCAATCTGTTGACCCTCGGCAACCTCTTGTGCGGGGCTTCGGGCGTCGTCGCGGCGCTCTGGCAGGGCGACCTGACGCTCGCTTTCGCGCTGATGCTCGTCGCGGCGGGGTTCGACTTCTGCGACGGGCTGGTCGCGCGGGCGCTGGGACAGGAAGGGCCTATGGGCATCCAGCTCGACTCGCTGGCCGACGACATCTCGTTCGGGCTGCTGCCCGCCGCCGTGCTGTTCGTGCTCTGGCAGCGCATGCCCGGGGCGTGGCTGCCCCCGAGCGCCGGTTTCGGGGTCTTCGTCGTGGCGGCTTTCGCCGCCCTGCGTCTGGCGAAGTTCAACATCGACCCCACGCAGCACACGGAGTTCTGCGGCTTGCCGTCGCCCGCCGCCGCGATCTTCTGCGCGTCGCTCGGGCTGCTCGCCGAGCGGCAGGGGCTGACGCTGCCCCGCGAAGCCGTGCTGGTCGTTGCGCTGGGCGTCGGGCTGTTGATGATCTCGCCCGTGAGGATGTTCGCCCTCAAGTTCCGCAGCTACGGGTGGCGGGGCAACGAGGTGCGTTATTCGTTCGTGATTTGCAGCGTCGCGGCGCTCGTCGTGTGGCGCTGGTGGGCCGTGCCGGCCGTCGTGGCGGCCTATGCGGGCCTCTCCGCCGTGCTGTGGCTCGCCGGACGATGCGGAAGTTCCAAATAGCATTGCGGCATGCGGGGGTGGTCGAATAGATTCGTTCGGGTCGGATTGCTCGCGGCGCTGGCCGCGCTGCCACTGGGCGCATCCGCCCAGCTCGACGCCCGCTCGATCCTCCGCGCCCAGCAGCACGGGCAGCAGCCCGACGTCTACGGCTCCAACCCCTATGAATCCGACGAGGAGGCCGGCATGATCCGGGATACGGCCAAGAAGGAGAAGAAGATCCGCAAACCCCTCGAATCCTACTTCTTCAGCGACTCCGTCCGTGCGCTCAACAACTTCAAGTGGCACGTCGGCCGCGACCGCAACCGCGTGGAGATCGGGCCGCTCGACACCACGCTCACCGACTTCAGGATCGACTATCCGTTCTACCTCCACGACGTGGGCGACATGGCCCAGGGCGCCCTGGGCCAGACTTCGCTGCCGATCGACTACTTCCGGCGGCCGCAGTCGTTCGACTTCTCGTTCGCCGATCCCTACTACGCCTATACGTTCGACATGGAGAACGTGCCGTTCTACAACACCAAGCGGCCCCTCATCCGCATGGGCTACATCGAGTCGGGCCAGAAACGCTATCGCGAGGAGAATTTCAACATCATGGTGGCGCAGAACGTGTCGCCCACTACGGGGTTCAATGTCGACTACCGCTCGCACGGCACGCGGGGTCTCTATGCCTGGTCGCGCACCAAGAACCACAACCTCTCCGTGGCTTTCAGCCACACGGGCAAGCGCTATTCGATCCATGCGGCCTACTACAATAACCACATCGAGCAGCAGGAGAACGGCGGCGTGGTGGGTACGTGGGCCGTGGCCGACACCACATTCCAGCTCCCCTCGGGCGTGCCCATGAAGCTCGCCGACGCCCAGGCCCGCAACCTCTACCGCAACAACGCGTTCTTCCTGACCCAGTCTTACGGCATCCCCCTGCAGCGCATGACCGAAAGCGACTTCTCGATGGCCGGGCTATCGGCCGTCTATGTGGGTCATTCGTTCCAATACAGCTCGTGGAGCAAAGTCTACACCGACATCCGGGCCGAGTACACCGATGAGCGCGACCACCGCGACGAAGAGGGCAATTTCGTGGCGAAGACGGACGAGTATTACAACGATTGGTATATCAATCCTGCGCAGTCGCGCGATTCGCTCTACGAGCGGGTCATCTCCAACCGCTTTTTCGTCCAGGCCCAGCCGTGGGATCGCAACGGCGTGGTCGGCACGATCGACGCCGGCGTGGGGCTGGATCTGCACCTCTATTCGCAGTTCGGCGCCGGCGACTACCTGTCCGGCCGCTATCGTAAGGATAAGCGTACCAGCTATTTCGCCTACGGCTCGGTCGGCGGCAAGATCAAGAAATACGTCGACTGGGACGCCGACGTCAAATTCTACCCCTCGGGCTACCGGGGCGGCGACTTGAGCATCGGCGCGCATGTGGCGCTCACCGGATTCATCCGCCGGCATCCGCTGGTGCTCGAAGGGCGTTTCTCCATGGAGCGCCGGTCGCCCTCCTACTGGCAGGAGCACATGTTCTCGAACCACTTCATGTGGTCGGCGCCGCTGGAGAAGGAGAACGAAACGCGCTTCGAGGTCGATTTCTCGTTGCCCGATTTCGCGTTCGAGGCGAAGTTCCGGCAGAGCGTGGTGGGCAACAAAATCTACTACGACTCCGACAGCCATGTCGCCCAGAGCGGCGGGAGCGTCGGTTTGACGAGCGTCTATGCGCGCAAGGATTTCCGTCTGCGCGGACTCCACCTCGACCACCGGGTGCTGCTGCAGTGGAGCACCGACCAGGCGGCCGTGCCCGTGCCGCTGGTGAGCGCCTATCTCTCGTACTACTACGAGTTCTGGGTGGTGCGCGACGTGCTGCGTCTGCAGATCGGGCTGGACGGACGCTACCACACCCGCTATCATGCACCCAGCTACAACCCTGCTCTGTCGGTGTTCTACAACCAGCGCGAGGTCGACGTGGGCAACTATCCCTATGTCGACGCTTTCGTCATGGGCAAGTGGAAAAGAATGCGAATCTTCCTCAAATACCAGCATCTGAACCGGGGTCTGTTCGGCAACGGCGAGTATTTCGCGCTGGCCGGCTATCCGCTCAACCCGGGCATGTTCAAGATCGGTATTTCGTGGGGATTCTACGATTAGCCGCCATGACCTCCGTAGGGGGGCGTGCCGCCTGAAAATCGATGGCCTATGTTCGAACCTATGTTCAAAAAGACAGCTGCCGCACTTGCGGTTCTCCTGGTTCTCGCCGCCTTCTGGGCCTCCGACACCTCTACCGCCACCGATCCCGCCGAGACCGGCATCTTCAGCAGCGGCTACTCCCTGCTGTCGGACGACGACTATGTCATTTCGCCCTACGACGAACTGATGCGCGGCATCTGCGAACCGGAGGGGCACGACTGGCGGCTGATGTCGGCCATCGCCTACCACGAATCGCGCTTCCGTTCCTACCTCGTTTCGCCGCGGGGTGCGCGGGGCCTGATGCAGATCATGCCCTCCGTAGCGCGGCAGTTCGGCGTGCCCGTCGAGACGGCGGCCGACCCCACCACCAACGTGTGGCTGGCCTGCAAGCTGCTCACCCGCATCGAGGAGGGCCTTTACATGGCCTACGGCACGCCCGACGAAGATCGTCTGCGCATCGTCCTGGCCTCGTACAACAGCGGCCTGGGCCATGTCAACGACGCGCGGCGCCTGGCCCGCTTCTACGGCGAGAATCCCGATTCGTGGGAGGTGGTCAAGCACTATCTGCGGATGAAGTCGCGGCCCGAATTCTATCGCCACCGGGTCGTTAAGTGCGGTCGTTTCGCCGGCAGCCGCCAGACCCAGGCCTATGTCGACGACGTGGTCGAGCACTACCGCATCTATTGCTGCATGGCCGAGCGTTGAGCGAAAAAGTCGGGTGAAAAACGGCTTTCCGGTAGATGCTGGACGCAGCGCACGGAACGGCCATTGGCGCGATTCCCATTGTTCAGCGGGTTCACGTTGCCCGACCCGAACCACAAGGTGCCTGCGTTGACATTGCCTGCGGCGTACGACGAGGACGAGGCGTAATTGCCCTCCGTGCCGACGGCCGTCAAGGCTCCCGACGTGCGGTCGCGGTAGCCCGCGGGAACCGTGCGTAGCAATCGCTGGGATGAATGACGGAAAGGAACAAATCGATAAATAATAGGGAACCAGCTGTTATTTTATTCATTGCTGTAACTCTCCGTCAAACTGGAGTGTATAACTAACGACCCGGCAGACAGCCCGTAGCTACCGGTTTCCGAACGGTCGCGATTCCTCGACGAAAGCATCTCGGAATATACGACCTCGCGGATGCTCGATCCTCTTCGCTCTCTGCGTTTTCTATCGTCAGTGGATTGCTGAATCTACCTGCCGCGCTGGCAGGAGCCGTGACCCCTGCCACTCCGGGCGGAAAGCCGTTTTACAAATCCGCGTAATCGTAGATCAACTCGAAGTCGTCCAGCCACAGACAGCTCTGCGTCGAGCCTACGAAGTAGTCGCCCCAGCGCGAGGCCGAGCAGACCAGAACCAGGTGCGTGGGCGCGGTGCCCGTGTCGCGCCAGTCGATCGGAACGGTGAACTGCCGCCACTCGCCGACGGTGCGGTCGAGGATCAGTTCGCCGTAGCCCATCACGCGCGGATTGTCCTTGTCGAAGAGCTTCTGGGTCGCTTTCTTCGTGCGGATCTGCACGGGCGACTCGGCCGTACCCTCGTCCTCCTCGGGTGTCCAGGTGCCCAGGGCGATGTAGATCGAACCCTCGTCCATGTCGTCGTTGGTCAGCGTCAGCCCCGGGGGCATCGCGATGTTCTTCAGGTCGATGTCGATCTGTCCCTGCGTATACTTCATCCAGCCGCGCAGCGCTATGGGGTGCGTGGCGAACGGACGCCCGAAGTTGAGGATGCCGTCGGTGCCGTCGGTCTTCTCGTAGGTGCCCACGAAGATGTTGCCCGCCGCGAATTTGCCGACGCCGAACACCGATGCGAATGTCGAGGTCAGCTTCGCCGACGTGGCGCCCGCCGAGCCGGGACGGATGTCGGCGCTGCCCTCGCAGATCGTGGCGCCCACCGTCGCCGAGCCTTTGTTGCCGCTGTCCCAGAACGCCTGCTCCTCGGAGAGATAGGGGTAGAGCACCTTGCCCGGCTGGCTCCACTCCTCGAACCCGCAGTTGGGCAGCGGCAGGGGCGCTTCTGTGGTGAAAGACTCGATCTGCGTCGTGTCGTCGTTGGAGTAGGCCACCGCTTCGTAGGCGGTTCGCGGCAGCAAACCCCGGAGTTGGGTCGAGAACGATCCGCCGTCGAACACGAGATGCTCCTCCGGCACCTCGATCCACTCCTCGGCCCCCTGCTCGCGGTAGCGGAAGCCTAATCGCGTGCCGCTCAAGCCGTCGGCCCGCAGCCACGCCGAGTGCGTCCAGGCGTCGATGCCCGCGAAGGTCACCTTCACTTCGGTGTATTCCGTATCCAGATGCCACTCCCACGTGCGTCCGTGGTAGGTCACGTCCACCTCGCAGCTGCCGTTATCGAAGTTCAGCAGGTCGAGGTTCGTGTCGTCCAACACCGTGTCGTCGATATGGGTCATGGTCGTGATGTCGCGCGGCCCCAGTTTGAGCGCCGTGACCCTCACCTGCGAGAGGTCTTCGAATCCGACATATACTTTGGCCGTCAGGTTCGCCAAATCCCACTCCGTGGCGCCGATCTGCCCCTCTACGGTGAATGTGCGGGGTATGGTCTGCTGCGCCTCGATCGTCCACAGATAGTTCTGGTAGATCGAGAGGTTGACATAGAGCGGGGTAGTGAGGTCGTGGCGTCCTACGATCTCGACCGTGTTGCCGTCGTCGTCCGTGATCCGGGCTTCGTCGGTGATCTTGCACTCGGTGATCTCCACGGCCAGGATGTCGGTCGTCTCCTCCAGCGGCAGGATCACCCTCCGTGCCGCCGCGTCGATCGTCGGCTGGCCCGCGAGACCGTCGGCCGCGATGCGCTCCACCGAGCACACCACCACAGGGTAGGGGATGTCGTTGACGATGCAGCCCGAGAGCAGCCCGGCCAGCAGCAGCATTATTATATGGAGTCCCGGTCGTGTCATAATTATAAATGAGAATTATAAACCAGAGTCGAAAATGGAGATTTTTTTAATTGTGAATTGTGAATTGTGAATTGTGAATTGTGAATTGTGAATTGTGAATTGATTTTTTGCTTTTGCGCTCGCCTTGCACTATTTTACCGGAAAAAGAAACTTCCGGTTTAGAT
>CAMWJM010000085.1 GCA_947174575.1 uncultured Alistipes sp.
TGTCGCCCGGGTAGGCGAAGTCGATTACCGACTTCTTCTCGGCCATGAACGCCGTAGGCGACGAGAATTTCATCTGCTTGCCGCTGCGCACGTGCAGGTAGTTCTTGTTGCGCTCGAACGTACCCGAACAGATTTTCAGAAAGGCGATGCGGTCGCGGTGGTTGGGATCCATGTTGGCATGGATCTTAAAGACGAAGCCCGACATCTTGCCCTCCTGCGGCTCGACGGTGCGGCTCTCGGCGGGTGCCGGACGCGGCGAGGGGGCGATGCGGACGAAACATTCGAGCAGTTCGCGCACGCCGAAGTTGTTGACCGCCGACCCGAAGAACACGGGCGCCAGCTCGCCGCGCAGGTAGGCGTCGCGGTCGAACTCGTCATAGACGCCTTCGACCAGCTCGACATCCTGCCGCAGCTGTTCGGCGAATTTTTCACCGATCTGCGCCGCCAACTCCGGAGCCTGCAAGTCTGTGATTTCTACGGTCGAAGCGTCGGCCGTGAGCTTCTCGTCGGAAGTGAAGAGCGAAAGATTCTTCTCGTAGAGGTTGTAAACCCCCTTGAAGGTCGGGCCGTTGGATATGGGGAACGCCAAGGGCCGCACGCGGATGTGCAATTCGCGCTCGACCTCGTCCAGCAGGTCGAACGGCTCCTTCGAAGGTCGGTCGAGCTTGTTGATGAAGACGATGACGGGTGTCTTGCGCATGCGGCAGACCTCCATGAGCTTGCGGGTCTGCGCCTCGACGCCCTTGGCGCCGTCGATGACGATGATGACCGAATCGACGGCCGTCAGCGTGCGGTAGGTGTCCTCGGCGAAGTCTTCGTGACCCGGCGTATCGAGGATGTTGATCTTGCACCCGGCGTATTCGAAGCCCATGACGGCTGTGGCGACCGAGATGCCGCGCTGCCGCTCGATCTCCATGAAGTCGGAGGTGGCGCCCTTCTTGATCTTGTTGCTCTTCACGGCGCCGGCCACATGGATCGCCCCGCCGAACAACAGCAGTTTCTCGGTGAGGGTCGTCTTACCGGCATCGGGGTGCGCGATGACCGCAAAAGTGCGGCGGCGCGCTATTTCGTCTTGTAAAGCCATAATTTCTTAATTCAAAATGAAGCATTCACAATTCATCATTTCCGGTTTTTGCAAGCCCCAACAGGCATCCGTTTTTTGCCGGGGAATTTCTTTGTACTAAATTGTGAATTTTGAATTGTGCATTCTGAATTCTTTTATTTGTAGTCTATATTGTAGTGGCACCCCACCGACTCCTTGATGTCGCGGCCCTGCTTGATGACCAGGTAGGCCACGGCGATCATGTTGCGCAACTCGCACAGGTCGCGGTTGGGTTTGGTTTTGCCATAAAGCTCCTCGGTCTCCTCGTAGAGGGTCGAGAGACGGCGCATGGCGCGTTTCAGCGAGAGGTTCGAACGCACGATGCCCACGTAGTTGGACATGATCGTCTGCATCTCGCGCTTCGACTGGATGATCATCAACATCTCTTCGGTGTGCTGCGTCCCCTCGAAATCCCAATCGGGGATGCCCTCCTGGAAATCCACCTTGTCCAGCAGCGCCGTGGCATGGCGGGCTGCCTGGTCGCCATAGACCACCGCCTCGATGAGCGAGTTGGAGGCCAGGCGGTTGGCCCCGTGCAGCCCCGTGCAGGAGGTTTCGCCCAGTGCATAGAGCCGCCGCACGGAGGTCTGTCCGTCGGTGTCGACCTTCACGCCGCCGCAACAATAGTGCGCCGCAGGGGTCACGGGGATCATGTCGCGCGTGATGTCGATGCCGATCGTCTTGCACTTCTCGTAGATGTTGGGAAAGTGGCTGCGCACGGCATCGGGGTCTTTGTGCGTGACATCGAGGTATACGAAGTCTTCGCCCCGGCGCGTCATCTCGCTGTAGATCGCCCGGGCCACCACGTCGCGCGGCGCCAGCGACTTCATGGGGTGGTACTTGTCCATGAATTCTTCGCCCGATTGCAGTCGCAGGATCGCCCCGAAGCCGCGCATCGCCTCGGTGATGAGGAAGTTGGGCTTCTCGCCGGGGTTGTAGAGCGTCGTGGGGTGGAACTGGATGAATTCCATGTTCTCGGTCAGCGCCTTGGCCCGGTGGCACATGGCGATGCCGTCGCCCGTGGCCACGACGGGGTTCGAGGTCGACGAGTAGATCTGCCCGCAGCCGCCCGTGGCCACGACGGTGAACTTCGCCAACATGGTTTCGATCTCG
This sequence comes from uncultured Alistipes sp., assembly GCA_947174575.1. Classification (GTDB taxonomy): domain Bacteria; phylum Bacteroidota; class Bacteroidia; order Bacteroidales; family Rikenellaceae; genus Alistipes. The sequence continues at coordinate 2,216 of CAMWJM010000085.1, forward strand.
TTGGTCCGCTCGTTGAGCACATAGGCTCCGAAGCAGGCCAGGCCGCGCGTGTGTCGGGTGACGAACTCGCCCAGGTGGTGCTGCGTCAGCAGATCGACGGCGAAACGGTGTTCCAGAACGGTGATGTTCGGGTGGCGGCGCACCGACTCGATGAGCGCGCGCTCGATCTCGGCGCCCGTGAGGTCTTCGTGGTGGAGGATACGGTGCTCGGTGTGCCCGCCCTCGCGGTTGAGTTCGAATCGACCGTCGGGCGTCTTGTCGAAGCGCGTGCCCCATGCGATCAAGTCGCGGATCAACTCCGGAGCACGCCGCACGACCAACTCCACGGCCTCTTCGCGGCATTTGCCGGCTCCGCAGACCAGCGTGTCGCGGATGTGCTTTTCGAACGTGTCGGGTTCATAGGTCACCGAGCAGATGCCGCCCTGGGCGTAGTTGGTGTTGCACTCCTTGATTTCGCCCTTGGTCACTATGGTGACGTGCCCGCGAGCGGCGGCTTTCAGCGCAAACGAAAGACCCGCGGCGCCTGAACCGATGACCAGAAAGTCGGTTTTCATGAATTCGAGAGCTTTAAACCGCCGGCAAAGATACGAAGAGCCGAGTGCAATGCCAAATTTATTTGTGCATTGCCGAGGTGCTATTTAATTAAAGTAGTAATTTTGCCGCATGAAATTGCACGTTTTCGATAAGCCGAGGGCAGAACCGAATTTATTCGAGCTATGCCGAGGCGAGAAAAGGTGCATGAATCATGAATATAGAACGGTTATGGAACGACATATAGCTATCGACGATTATCGCTATGATCTGCCCGAGGCGCGGATCGCCAAATTCCCGCTGGAGGAGCGGAGCGCGTCGAAACTTTTGGTGTGGCGCGGCGGCGAAATAGAGGATAGCCGTTTTGCGAAAATCGGCGAAGCACTCCCCGAGGGGCAGCTGCTGGTGTTCAATAATACAAAGGTAATTCGTGCCCGTATCATCATGCACAAGCCTTCGGGCGCGCGTATCGAGGTCTTCTGTCTCGAACCCCATGCCCCGGCCGATTACGAGCGGGCGTTCGCCGTCGTGGGCAGTTGCGAGTGGTCGTGCATCGTGGGCAACGTCAAAAAGTGGAAAGACGGCTATGTCGAAATCAACTTCGAGCACGAGGAGCATGCCGAATATCTGCGGGCTTTTCTGATCGGCGAGAACGGCCGCGAGCGCATCGTACGCTTCGAGTGGTCGGCGCCGCTGACATTCGGCCAGTTGCTCGAATGCCTGGGCCGCATTCCGATTCCGCCCTATCTGAATCGCGAGAGCGAGGAGATCGACAACACGCGCTACCAGACGGTCTACTCGAAGTTCGAGGGTTCGGTGGCGGCGCCTACGGCGGGACTGCATTTCACGCCGGAGCTTATCGAGGAGATGACGGCGGCGGGCTTCGGCTTCGAAGAAGTGACGCTCCACGTGGGAGCCGGAACGTTCCTGCCGGTCAAGGAGGAGGATGCCGCGCGGCACCCGATGCACACCGAGCATTTCGAAGTACAACGCGCTGCGGTCTCCCGCCTCTTGGATAAATGGGGGCATATCACGGCCGTGGGGACGACCTCGGTGCGGACGCTCGAATCGCTCGCGGCGCTGGGGTGGCGGATCCATACGACCGGAACACCCGATGCCGGGCGCGTCGTCGGACAATGGGAGCTGTACGACATCCCTCACGACTATACGGGCCGCGACGCTTTGGCCGAGCTGCTGGATTACATGACCTCGCACGATCTCGACCGGCTCAAAGCCTCCACGCAGATCATGATTACTCCCCTGGGCTACGAGTTCCGGATCGTGGAGAGCATCGTCACCAACTTCCACCAGCCCTCCTCCACGCTGCTGCTGCTCGTAGCGGCCTATGCGGGCGACGACTGGCGCCGTATCTACGACTACGCCCTGCAGCACGATTTCCGCTTCCTGAGCTACGGCGATTCGTCGCTGCTGATGCGGTAGGCGACAGCGGGTTCGGGGCGGTTGCGATCTTTTGTGTGCGGAGCGTGAAAAAAATAACAGCGGACAACCGCGATTCGCAATAATTTCGTATCTTCGCAGCGCGAAAGCGGGATGACCGACAAAAGCCGGCTCGTTGAGCCGGTCGGGCCGCGGCCCCCCCCGGCGGAGGCCCGAAACGTGCTCCGCAGGCTTCGGCCCCGAAAAACAGCAGGAAGATTCAAACCAAATAATTTCTTACGACTATGCAAATTGTAGAAGTTCACGCAAGAGAGATCCTCGATTCGCGAGGAAATCCGACCGTCGAGGTCGAGGTACGCACCGTATCGGGTGCTTTCGGTCGTGCTGCCGTGCCGAGCGGCGCATCGACGGGTGAGAACGAGGCGCTGGAGCTGCGCGACGGCGACAAGGGCCGCTATCTGGGCAAGGGCGTGCTGAACGCCGTGAAGAACGTCAACGAGGTGATCGCTCCGGCCGTCCTCGGCATGAACGTTTCCGACCAGGTGGGCATCGACAAGACGATGATCGCTCTCGACGGTACGAAAACCAAGTCGAAGCTGGGCGCCAACGCCATTCTGGGCGTTTCGCTGGCTGTGGCCCGCGCTGCCGCCGACTACTTCGGCATGCCGCTCTACCGCTACATCGGCGGTGCCAATGCCAAGACGCTGCCCGTGCCGATGATGAACATCATCAACGGCGGTTCGCACTCCGACGCGCCCATCGCGTTCCAGGAGTTCATGATCCGTCCCGTGGGCGCTCCCTCGCTCAAGGAGGGTTTGCGCATGGGCGCCGAGGTCTTCCACAACCTCAAGAAAGTGCTCCACGAGCGCGGTCTTTCGACGGCCGTGGGCGACGAGGGCGGTTTCGCTCCTGCGCTCAACGGCACCGAGGACGCCCTCGATTCGATCATCAAGGCGATTGAGAAGGCAGGCTATGTTCCGGGCAAGGATGTCAAGATCGGCATGGACTGCGCCTCGTCGGAGTTCTACAAGGACGGCATCTACGACTACACGATCTTCGAGGGCGACAAGGGTGCCAAGCGCACGTCGAAGCAGCAGGTCGAGTACCTCAAAGGCCTGGTGGAGAAGTACCCCATCGACTCGATCGAGGACGGTATGTCGGAGAACGACTGGGAGGGTTGGCAGCTGCTGACCGCCACGATCGGCGACCGGTGCCAGCTCGTGGGCGACGACTTGTTCGTGACGAACGTCGACTTCCTGAAGAAAGGTATCGAAATGGGTTGCGGCAACTCGATCCTCATCAAGGTCAACCAGATCGGTTCGCTCACCGAGACCCTCGACGCTATCGAGATGGCGCACCGTGCCGGCTATACGTCCGTAACGTCGCACCGCTCGGGCGAGACCGAGGACTCGACGATCGCCGACATCGCCGTGGCCACCAACTCGGGCCAGATCAAGACCGGTTCGATGTCGCGTTCCGACCGCATGGCCAAGTACAACCAGCTGCTCCGCATCGAGGAGGAGTTGGGCGACGAGGCGATCTACGGCTACACCAAGGTCTATCGCAAGTAAGCCTTATACTGCTTGCAACACGAAAATCCCGGCGGCCTTACGGCTGACCGGGATTTTATTTTCGACAAGGGAAAGGCGTTCGCTCTATTTTTCGGTGATCCGGCGATAGTGGCACACGAGTAGCTTGCCGTCGTTGTCGCGCAGGTGCATGCCACCGCCCAGGCAGTAGCGGAACATTGCGCAGTCGGCACGCCGCGCCCATTCGCGGTTGCGGAACGGTTGGAACCGATGCTCCCACACGTCCCAAAAGTCGTCCCGGTTTCCGGCCCAGGGCGGTCGGCTATTCGGTCTCCTCCGGATTCGATTTCGCGCGCAGTACGACAGAGGTGTCGGGC
>CAMWJM010000086.1 GCA_947174575.1 uncultured Alistipes sp.
CTTTCAGACCGCGCACGATGTGCGGATATTAACCAAATCCGCAATTTCATGATGAAAAATTTTTATTTCCGGCGCTGGCGACGGCCGTTTTCGAAAACATTTTCGCCGAGGGTTATCGAGTCGACAACAAGCCGGCCAAGCAAACCGGGCATGGGACATGTAGGCACGGCCATGAAGCCGAACTCGGAATAGATCTTCTTCAAACTCGCGACACCGCTCCATATATACATATATATGTATGAATGATAAACCCATCGACCGGCTTTCGGGGGGGGGACACGAAATTATTTGCGGTTCTTCCGTTTCTTTGGCTGTCGCCGAAAATACTCGAACTCGGCGTTATCTTTGGCAGCGCCCAAGATACTCATGTTCGGCAAAATGCAAGTAAACTTGCTTTTGCCCCCGCTTTTTCGTATCTTCGCGGTGTTCCTCCGGGGACACCGTTTTTCGGCTCCATAGTTCAAGGGATAGAACGAGGGTTTCCTAAACCCTAAATTCGCGTTCGAGTCGCGGTGGGGCTACCAACGAAGGGCGTGTACGAGACACGCTCTTTTCGTATCCTATTTGCAATCCGAATGCTATGGAATCGCTCAAAGAACTCTACAGGATCGGTCACGGCCCGTCGAGCAGCCACACGATGGGGCCGAAGAGAGCAGCCGAACTCTTTCTGCAGCGCTGCCCCGATGCCGAGGCCTACCGCGTGACGCTCTACGGATCGCTCGCCGCTACCGGCAAGGGCCACCTCACCGACACGGCGATCCTCTCCACGCTGCAGCCCCATGCCCCGACCGAGATCGTCTGGCGCCCGGATGTCGTCCCCTCGCTGCACCCCAACGGCATGCTGTTCGAGGGGCTGCGCAGCGAGAAGGCCGTCGAGAGCTGGGAAGTCTACAGCATCGGGGGCGGCGCCCTGGCCGACGCGACCACGAAACGCGAAGTGCCGCCGAGCATCTACCCGATGACCACCATTTCGGAGATCAAGGCCTGGTGCTATCGCGAGGGCAAAACCTACTGGGAGTATGTCGACGACTGCGAAGGCCCCGAAATCTGGGACTACCTCGACACCGTGTGGACGACCATGTGCGAGACCATTCGCCAGGGGTTGAACAACGACGGCGTGCTGCCCGGAGGGCTGAAAGTAGCCCGCAAGGCGGCGACCTACTTCGTGAAGTCGAAAAGCTACTCCGACTCGCTTTCGTCGCGGGCGAAGATCTATGCCTATGCCTTGGCTACCTCGGAGGAGAACGCCTCGGGCGGCCGGGTCGTGACGGCGCCCACCTGCGGATCGAGCGGCGTGGTACCGGCGGTGCTCTATCATTTGGCCACCTCGCGCGACTTCCTGCGCATCCGCATCCTGCGGGCGCTGGCCACGGCGGGGCTGTTCGGCAACGTGGCCAAGACCCATTCGTCGATTTCCGGCGCCGAGGTCGGCTGTCAGGGCGAAGTCGGCGTAGCCTGCGCCATGGCAGCCGCGGCCGCGTGCCAGCTCTTCGGCGGCACACCCTCGCAGATCGAATACGCAGCAGAAATGGGGCTGGAACACCACCTGGGCCTCACCTGCGACCCGGTGTGCGGACTGGTGCAGGTGCCCTGCATCGAGCGCAACGCCATAGCCGCCGCCCGGGCGCTCGACGCCAACATCTACGCCACGCTCTCCGACGGCTCGCACCTGGTGTCGTACGACAAGGTGGTCGAAGTGATGAACGAAACGGGCCACAACCTCCCCTCGCTCTACCGCGAAACCTCGGAATGCGGACTGGCCAAACAATATCGGAACGAATAACAGCAAAAGTCTCGAGTTGCCATTTTTCCACGGCACGACATTTCAGCCCGACATCGCGGCCTGGCACTACGCCCCCTACGACGCCTGACACGCCCCACTACCCGACATCACGGCCATTGTCCGACACTGCGGCCCAACACCTACGGCCCCGATGCCGCTTGACATCCTCACGGCCCAACAACGCATCTCACCACCAGATACCGTCGCCCGACTATTTCACTTGTATATTTAATTAAAAACCGCTCCGAGAGTTCTCGGAGCGGTTTTTTCATAGGAACGGCCGCCTCGCAAGGCGCCGCTCGGGAATATCCTGCGGCTACTGCGCCTGTCGGATCGTCTCCAACTCGGCTTTCGAACCCACGACGAGGTTGTCGTAGTCGCGCAAACCGGTACCGCCGGGGATCAGGTGACCGCAGATCACGTTCTCCTTGAGGTTCTCCAGCGGATCGATCTTCGCCTGGATGGCCGCCTCGTTGAGCACCTTGGTGGTCTCCTGGAACGAAGCCGCCGAGATGAAGCTCGACGTCTGGAGCGCAGCGCGGGTGATACCCTGCAGCACCTGGGTCGACGTGGCGGGCACGATGTCGCGCACCTGCACCGGACGCAGGTCGCGGCGCTTGAGGCTCGAATTCTCGTCGCGCAACTTGCGCATCGACACGATCTGTCCGGGCTGGAGATTCGACGAATCGCCGGCGTCGGTGACGACCACCTTGTCGTACAATTCGTCGTTCACATCCATGAACTCCCACTTGTCGACGATCTGATCCTCGAAGAAACGGGTGTCGCCCGGATCCTCGATCTTGACCTTGGACATCATCTGACGCACGATCACCTCGAAATGCTTGTCGTTGATCTTCACGCCCTGCATGCGGTAGACCTCCTGCACCTCGTTGACGATGTACTCCTGCACCTTTGTCGGACCGAGGATATTGAGGATGTCGGTCGGCGTGATAGCGCCGTCGGACAAGGCGCTGCCGGCCTTGACGAAGTCGTTCTCCTGAACGATGATCTGACGCGACAGCGGCACCAAATAACGCTTCTGGTCGCCCTCCTTGGCCGTGATGACGATCTCGCGGTTACCGCGCTTGATCTTGCCGAAAGTCACCTCGCCGTCGATCTCCGACACGATAGCGGGGTTCGACGGGTTGCGGGCCTCGAACAGCTCCGTGACACGCGGCAGACCGCCGGTGATGTCGCCGCCCGACTTGCCCACAGCACGCGGAATCTTGATGAGGATATCGCCGGCCTTGATCTTGGCGTTGTCCTTGACCACCACGTGGGCGCCCACGGGCAGGTTGTACTGCTTGACCTCCTCGCCGCCCTTGTCGACGATGCGGATCACGGGGTTCTTGGTCTTGTCGCGCGATTCGATGACCACCTTCTCCGAGAGACCCGTCTGCTCGTCGCGTTCGTCGCGATAGGTGACGCCCTCGACGATGCTTTCGTAGACGGCCTTACCCTCGTACTCCGAGATGATGACGGCGTTGTAGGGATCCCACTCGCAGATCAGATCGCCTTTCTTGACCGCAGCGCCGTCGGCCATGAAGAGCGTCGAGCCATAGGGCAGATTGTGCGTATAGAGCACGATCTCGGTCTTGGGGTCGACGATGCGGAACTCCGACTGGCGCGAGATGACGATGTCGATCGCCTCGCCGGCGGCGTTCTTGCCCTTGACGGTGCGCAGCTCGTCGATCTCCAAACGACCTTCGTACTTCGAAACGACATTGGTCTCGACCGCCGTACCGCCGGCCACACCGCCGACGTGGAACGTACGCAGGGTCAGCTGCGTACCCGGCTCGCCGATCGACTGGGCGGCGATCACGCCGACCACCTCGCCTTTCTGCACCATGCGGGCGGTGGCGAGATTGCGGCCGTAGCACTTGGCGCAGACGCCGCGACGGGCCTCGCAAGTGAGTACCGAGCGGATCTCGACCGACTCTAACGGCGACTTCTCGATCGCCTCGGCGATGGATTCGGTGATCTCCTCGCCGGCCTTGCAGAGCACTTCGCCCGTGAGCGGGTGGATGACGTCGTTCAACGCCACACGACCCAGAATGCGGTCGTAGAGGGTCTGCACCACGTCGTCGTTGCGCTTGATAGCCGTAGCCGTCAGACCGCGCAACGTGCCGCAGTCCTCCTCGTTGATGATGACGTCCTGCGCCACGTCGACCAGACGACGCGTCAGATAACCGGCGTCGGCCGTCTTCAGGGCGGTATCGGCCAGACCCTTGCGGGCACCGTGCGTGGAGATGAAGTATTCGAGCACCGAAAGGCCCTCCTTGAAGTTCGAGAGAATCGGGTTCTCGATGACCTGCTGACCGCCCTCGACACCCGATTTCTGCGGCTTGGCCATAAGACCGCGCATGCCGCTCAACTGACGGATCTGCTCCTTCGAACCGCGGGCGCCGGAGTCGAGCATCATGTAGACGGGGTTGAAACCGTCCTCGTCTTTCACGAGCGTGTCGATCACGGCCTTGGTCAGCTTGGAGTTGATGTTCGTCCAGACGTCGATGATCTGGTTATAACGCTCGTTGTTGGTGATCAGACCCATGTTGTAGTCCTCCATGATGGCGTCCGAACGGTCGTAACCCTCCTGCACGAGCTTCTCTTTCTCCTCGGGGATGATGACGGCATCGAGGTTGAACGACAGACCGCCCTGGAAGGCCATGCGGTAGCCGAGGTTCTTGATGTCGTCGAGGAACGCGGCTACCTTGTCGGCACCGGCTTTCTTCATCACCACGGCGATGATGTCGCGCAGCGAACGCTTGGTCAGCACCTCGTTGATGTAGCCCACTTCCTTGGGTACCACTTGGTTGAAGAGGATGCGGCCGATCGTCGTCTCCTTGACCACCTGCACGGGGTTGCCGTTCTCATCGAGGTCGTCGATCAGGCACTTCACAATGGCGTGCAGGTCGGCTTTCTTCTCGTTGTAGGCGATGATCGCCTCCTCGGGGCCGTAGAATACGCGGCCCTCGCCCTTGACGCCCTTGCGGGGCTTGGTGATGTAGTACAGACCCAACACCATGTCCTGCGACGGCACGGTGATCGGCGCTCCGTTGGCGGGGTTCAGCACGTTGTGCGAGCCGAGCATCAGCAACTGCGCCTCCAGAATGGCGGCATTGCCCAACGGCAGGTGCACGGCCATCTGGTCGCCGTCGAAGTCGGCGTTGAACGCCGTACAGGCCAGCGGGTGCAGCTGCATGGCCTTGCCCTCGATGAGTTTGGGCTGGAATGCCTGGATACCGAGGCGGTGCAGCGTCGGGGCACGGTTCATCAACACGGGGTGGCCCTTGATGACGTTCTCCAGAATGCCCCAGATCACCGGGTCTTTGCGGTCGATGATCTTCTTGGCCGACTTCACCGTCTTGACGATACCGCGCTCGATGAGCTTGCGGATCACGAACGGCTTGTACAACTCGGCGGCCATATCCTTGGGGATACCCATCTCGTGCATCTTCAGCTCGGGGCCGACGACGATGACCGAACGGGCCGAGTAGTCGACGCGCTTACCCAACAGGTTCTGGCGGAAGCGGCCCTGCTTGCCCTTGAGCGAGTCGGAGAGCGACTTCAAGGGGCGGTTCGACTCGTTCTTCACGGCGTTCGACTTGCGCGAGTTGTCGAAGAGCGAATCGACAGCCTCCTGCAACATGCGCTTCTCGTTGCGGAGGATGACCTCCGGAGCCTTGATCTCGATCAAGCGCTTGAGACGGTTGTTGCGGATGATGACGCGACGATAGAGGTCGTTCAGGTCGGACGTGGCGAAGCGTCCGCCGTCGAGCGGCACCAGGGGGCGCAACTCGGGCGGGATCACGGGGATCACGCTCAAGACCATCCACTCGGGTTTGTTCTTGCCCTCCGAAGCGCGGAACGACTCGATGACGTTCAAGCACTTCAGCGCCTCCGACTTGCGCTGCTGCGAAGTCTCGGTCGAGGCCTTGTGGCGCAGCGCGTAGGACATCGAATCGAGGTCGACCTGCTTCAAGAGCGTATAGATCGCCTCGGCGCCCATCATGGCCACGAACTTGTTGGGGTCGTTGTCGTCCAGCGCCTGGTTGCCCTTGGGCAGCGCGGCCAGCACGTCGAGGTACTCCTTC
>CAMWJM010000087.1 GCA_947174575.1 uncultured Alistipes sp.
CTTCGAATTCGCGCCCTCGAACGCGATCTTACCCACGGTGGGAAAATAGGTCTTTGCCATAATCGTTAAGTGTTTTAGAGTTGTTATTGTGTTTAATCGTGAATTCTGAATTGACCTTCCTTGCGGAAGTTCGATTTTACTCCTGCTCGGCAGAACCCGTTTTCTGCGGTTTCGGCCCTCGCTTACTCGTAAAATTGTGAATTATGAATTATGAATTGTGAATTATTTTCGCTTCCAGCGCCTTTTTCCATGCGGCATAGCCCTTCTCCAGCGCTTCGCGGTCGGCGGCGACGGGTTCGATGACTTCGAGCCGCGTCAGCGATGCGAACGCTTCTTCGCGCGACTTGTAGAGTCCGGCACCCAGTGCCGCTCCGCGGGCTGCACCCAATGCACCGTCGGTGTCGAACAGCTCGATGCGGGCGCCCGTCAGCGTCGCCAGCGTACGGCGGAACAGCGGCGAGAGGAACAGGTTGGCCCGTCCGGCGCGGATCACGTCGGGCTGCAACCCCAGCGAGCGCATGATGTCGATGCCGTAACGGAACGAATAGGCGATCCCCTCCTGCGCCGCACGCAGCAGGTGCGCCGTAGAGTGACGATTCAGGTCGATGCCCTCGACCGCGGCGCCGATGCAGCGGTTTTCGAGCATGCGCTCGGCGCCGTTGCCGAACGGCAGCATCGACAACCCGTCGCAGCCGGCCGGAGCCGTCGCAGCCAACTCGTTCATCTCGGCATAGCCCAGCTTTTCCTGCACGATGTGGCGCCGCACCCACGAATTGAGTATGCCCGTCCCGTTGATGCAGAGCAGGATGCCGTAACGGGGATGGGCGGTCGTGTGGTTGACGTGCACGAACGTGTTTACGCGCGACTTGGGGTCGGCTTTCGGGGTGTCGACCACGCCGTAGACCACGCCGCTCGTGCCGCCCGTCGCGGCGATCTCGCCCGCCTCCATGACGTTGAGCGAAAAGGCGTTGTTGGGCTGGTCGCCGGCGCGGTAGCTGATCGGCGTACCGGCCGGGATGCCCAGCAGCGCTTCGGTCGCCGCATTCGTCCGGCCGCCGATGCCGATCGAAACCCCGGCCTGGGGAATCATCGCGTGGGGAATACCGTAATAGTCGGCTACGAAGTCGGCGCGGCGCTCCTCCTTGAAGTCCCACAAAATCTGCTCCGAAAGACCGCTTTCGGTGGTCGTGATCCCGCCCGAGAGCTTGTAGGCGATGTAATCGCCCGGCAGCATGAACTTGTCGATGCTTCCGAACAGCTCGGGTTCATTGCGCTTGACCCAAGCCAGCTTCGAAGCTGTGAAGTTGCCCGGCGAGTTGAGCGCATGCTCCAGGCAGAAGTCGCGCCCGATGCCCTCCAAGGCCTCGGCACCGATCTCCACGGCGCGCGAGTCGCACCAAATGATCGACTTGCGCAGGGGCTTGCCCTCCTTGTCTACGCACACCAGCCCGTGCATCTGGTAGGTGATGCCCACGGCCCGCACCTCACTCATGGGATGCTCGGCCGCGATCTTGCGGATACCTTCGGTGGCGTAGCGCCACCACATCTCGGGGTCTTGCTCGGCCCACCCCGACTGCGGAGCGTCGATGGGCATCTCCTGCGACGGATTGGTCGACGACGCCACGCAGCGGCCCGTCGCCACATCCAGCAGCGAGACCTTCACCGAGGACGACCCGACATCGATTCCTAAAGTTTTCATGCCATATCTGTTTTATTCGATTTCAATAGCGCCAGTTGTTGATGAATCCGAGCCGCAGCTTCGCTTTCACGGCGCGTTTGTAGGCCGCTTTGTCGAACATGTAATAGAGCGCCGGTTTGTGGGCCACGCCCTGCTCGTACTCGCCCGTAGGGGCCAGGAATCCCGACCCCAGAATCTTCTTGCGGAAATTGCGGTTGTCGATCTCGATCCCCAGCACCGCCGCATAGAGGTTCTGCAGCTCGCGGATCGTGAATTTGCGGGGCAGCAGCTCGAACGCCACGGGAGACTGCAGCATTTCGCGGCACAGATGCGTCAGCGCCGCCGAAAGTATCTGCTTGTGATCCATCGCCAGCCGCTGGATGGCCTCCACCTCGACCCACTGCGCCCCCTTGTCGTCGGTGTAGGCGATCACGCGGGCGTCGAGCTTCACCAACGCATAGTAGCCCACCGTCACCACGCGCTCGGTGCGGATGCCGTGGTAGCGGTTGATCCACTCCAGCTCCTCGCCCCGCACGCGGTCGGGATCGGAGAAGATCTCCATCTGCTTGAGGTAGATTTCCCGCAGCCCCGTCGCCTCGGCCAGCACGCGGCTCGCCGCCGCAGGCAGCGTCTCGTTCTCCAGAATCATGGCACCCGGCAGCTTGAGCCGGTCGAGCCGGGCGGCGGAATCGCAATAGCGCCGCTCGACGAGCAACACCTTGAGCGACCGTCCGTCGAATCCGAAGACGGCGCAGTCGACCGAAAGCGATTGATTCATCTGTAGAGACATGAAGTCGGGCACGCGGTTAGGTTGTGATCGTAAAATTAAGCATTTCCCGCCGAAAAAGCAACCTTATCGTATTTTTTACGTCAAGCCCCCGACGCTTCGCCCTGCGACCGGGCTGCACGCCCGATTCCGGCCTGTATCCTTTACGCTAACTGCCCGTCTGTCCGGCAAAAAAACGCCGCAGCCCGAAGAGCGTCGACGACACCCCGGACTGCGATACACAAGGCAGCGGCACCCTTTCGGGCGGGCGGCTATTTTTGCGCGACCGGCGTTTTCATCCGCCGCTTGTCCCACGCCGGACGCGCCGGATCGGGGGCTTCGAGCGCCTCGCGCAGATCGATCCCCAACGCCCGCGCGACCCCCTCGCCATAGGCCGGGTCGGCATAGTAACAATTGCGCACATGGCGCTGCTTGATGAAGAGTTTCGCATCGCCCATAGCACGAGCCGTATTCCCGCACGTCGCCGCACGGTCGGCCGGCGTCATCAGGCGCCACAACTTACCCGGCTGGGTGTAATAATCGTCGTCGTACTCCCGTTCATCGTAGTTGTCGACCGGACCATAGGTCTCCAGCGGCGGCTCCTTGGCCGCGGGCGTATCGCGCCACTCGCCGAAGCTGTTGGGTTCATAGGCCGGTGCGGCGCCGAAATTGCCGTCGGTGCGCATCCGCCCGTCGCGATGATAGTCGTGCACCTCCACATGGGGCCGGTTGACCGGAATGCGGCTGAAGTTGACCCCCAGCCGATAGCGCTGCGCATCGCCGTAGGAGAACAGCCGCCCCTGCAGCATTTTGTCGGGCGAAAGTCCGATCCCCTCGACGAGGTTCATCGGGCTGAAAGCCGCCTGCTCGACCTCGGCGAAAAAGTTCTCCGGATTGCGGTTCAGTTCGAGGATGCCCACGTCGTGGAGCGGGAAATCGCCGTGGTACCACACCTTCGTCAGGTCGAACGGATTGATCGGATAGGTGCGGGCCTCCTCCTCGGTCATCAGCTGCACCTGCATGAGCCAGCGCGGATAGTCGCCTCGCTCGATCGCCTCGAACAGATCGCGCTGGTTCGACTCGCGGTCTTTGGCGATGACCGCTTCGGCCTGGGCGTCGGTGAGGTTCTCGATGCCCTGCAGCGTGCGGAAATGGAACTTGACCCACGTGCGGCGGTTCTCGGCGTCGTAGAAGCTGTAGGTGTGGCTGCCGAAGCCGTGCATGTGGCGGAACGAACGCGGAATGCCGCGCGGCGACATCGTGATGGTCACCTGGTGCAGCGCCTCGGGCAGCAGCGTCCAGAAATCCCAGTTGTTGTCGACGCTGCGCATGCCCGTGCGGGGATCGCGCTTGATCGCGTGGTTCAGATCGGGGAATTTGAGCGGATCACGCAGGAAGAAGACTGGCGTGTTGTTGCCCACCAAATCCCAGTTGCCGGCATCGGTGTAGAACTTCAGGGCGAAACCCCGGATGTCGCGCTCGGCATCGGCCGCGCCCCGCTCGCCGGCCACCGTGGAGAAGCGGGCGAAGACCTCGGTCTGCTTACCCACCCGGGCGAAGATCGAAGCGCGCGTATAGCGCGTGATGTCGTGCGTGACGGTGAACGTGCCGTAGGCACCCGAACCCTTGGCGTGCATGCGCCGTTCGGGGATCACCTCGCGGTCGAAATGGCCGAGTTTCTCGAAATACCACGGATCCTGCATCACCGCAGGCCCGCGCAACCCGGCGGTCTGGATGTTCTGATTGTCGCCCACGGGCCGACCGTTGTCGGAAGTCAGGCGTTTTTGTTTTTTGCTCATAAGCGGGTGTCGATCGGTTTTCGGCCGCCCGCGCCAAAACCGTGCCCCGACGCCGGGCGGGTGCCCCCGCGACCCCGACATGCCGCAAAAACGCCGAACGGCGGCATCGCGCCCCTACGCCTCGGCGCCGAACTCCATGAGGTAGGCCTTGATGAAAGCGTCCAACTCGCCGTCCATCACCGCCTCGACGGCCGAAGTCTGGCACCCCGTGCGGTGATCCTTCACCCGACGGTCGTCGAAGACATAGGAGCGGATCTGCGATCCCCACTCGATCTTCTTCTTCGAGGCTTCGAGGGCCTGCTGCGTGGCCATGCGCTTGTCCAGTTCGCGCTGGTAGAGCTTCGAGCGGAGGATGCGCATGGCGTTCTCGCGGTTCATGAGCTGCGAGCGGGTCTCCATGTTCTCGATCAGAAACTCCACGGGTTCGCCCGTGTCGGCGTCCTTGCCGTGGTAGCGCAGCCGCACGGCCGTCTCGACCTTGTTGACGTTCTGCCCCCCGGCGCCCGACGAGCGGAACGTGTCCCACTCGATGTCCGAGGGGTTGATCGTGATCTCGATCGTGTCGTCGACGGCCGGCGACACGAAGACCGACGCGAAAGTCGTCTGCCGCTTGTTGTTGGCGTTGAACGGCGAGAGACGCACCATGCGGTGGACGCCGTTTTCGCTCTTGAGGTAGCCGTAGGCGTAGTCGCCCTCGAATTCGAGCGTGCACGACTTGACGCCCACCTCGTCGCCGGCCTGGTAGTCGAGCATCTTGACCTTATAGCCGTGGGCCTCGCCCCAACGGGTGTACATGCGCAGCAGCATCGAGGCCCAGTCGAGCGCCTCGGTGCCGCCGGCCCCGGCGTTGATGTCGAGTATGGCTCCCAACTTGTCCTCGTCGCGGCGCAGCATGTTGCGCATTTCGAGCTTCTCGATACGGTCGAGCGTGCGGGCGTAGTGTTCGTCTATCTCGGCATCGCTCACCACCCCCTCCTTCACGAAATCGGGCATCAACTCCAAATCCTCGACATCCTTGCGCACGGCATCGTAATCCTCCACCCACGTCTTGATCGCGGCCACCTTGCGCAGCTGCTCGCGCGCAGCGGCGGGATCGTCCCAGAAATCGGGCACCTGGGTCTTCTCCTCCTCGTTCTGCAGGTCGATGCGCTTCTGCTCGATATTCAGGCAGCGTTCGAGCGCCTCGCGGCGCGTGCCGAGTTCCTTGATCTGTTCGTCCGAAATCATAAGTCTATGTTCAAGTCGAATTTGCAGGCCACGAAGCGCAGAATCAAGTCGGCCGTACGCTCGATGCCCAACGCCGAAGTATCGACGCAAAGGTCGTACGACGACGCGGCGCCCCATGTCCGCAAACTGAAATAATTGTAGTAGTCGGCCCGCCGGGCGTCGCCGCGCGCCATAATCTGCCGTGCCTCGGCCTCGCTGCACCCCGTACGGGCGCAGATGCGGGCCACGCGGTCGGAATCGGAGGCCGAGATGAAGACGCTCGCCGCTCGCGGATGATCGCGCAGCACGTAGTCGGCGCACCGCCCCACGAACAGAGCCGATTCGCGGGCCGCGACCTCGCGGATCACATCGCTCTGCACCCGGAACAGCGCGTCGCTCGACAA
>CAMWJM010000088.1 GCA_947174575.1 uncultured Alistipes sp.
CGAATCGAACGATCGGAACTCGCACCCGCCGAAAACGACCGAAAACGACTATTTACCCAAACCAACAACAAAAGCCTATGAAAACCTTGACTTTCAAGATCGCTCTAATCTTCGCGATTATGGCATCGACGGGGAGTGCTTTCGCACAGACCCGGCAAGTGACGGGTACCGTCAAGGACTCGACGGGCGTGCCGATCATCGGCGCCGCAGTCGCAGTCGAAGGTACCACGCTCGGCGTATTGAGCAACATCGACGGCTCGTTCGCCATCGCCGCCAAGGACGACGACGTTCTGGTGGTGACCTATTTAGGTTATGAACCCCAGCGCGTGACCGTGGGGGGGGGACGATCCGCCTATGACATCGTACTTCAGGAAGATACGGCCGCTATCGACGAAATCGTCGTAGTGGGGTACGGCACGCAGAAGAAGAGCGTCGTAACGGCCGCCATTTCGAGCATCACGGCCGACAAGCTCAAGAACCAGTCGCAGACACGCATCGACAACGTGCTGCAGGGCATGACCTCGGGCGTCACCGTCACCACGACGTCGGGTGCTCCCGACGCCAGTGCGCAGGTGCGTATCCGCGGCGTGGGTTCGATCAACAATTCGGATCCTTTATATATCGTCGACGGTCTGGCCATCTCGGGCGGCATCGACTACCTCAACCCCAACGACATCGAGCGCATCGAGGTGCTCAAGGACGCCGCGTCGGGCGCCGTATACGGTGCGCGTGCGACGAACGGCGTGATTCTGGTGACCACCAAGCGCGGCGAAAAAGGCGGCGCCAAGGTCAGCTACGACTTCTCCTACGGCTGGCAGAACCCCTGGCGCAAACCGCAGGTGCTCAACGCTACGGAATACGCCATGATGATGAACGAGGGCGCCATAAACAATGGCAACGCTCCCCGCTATGAGAATCCCTACGAATTCGGCAAGGGCACCGACTGGGTGGGCGCGATCTTCAACGACAACGCTCCGGTGATGAAACACGACATCACCATCAGCGGCGCCTCCGACCAGGTGAACTACTCGCTCTCGGCCGGCTACCTCTCGCGCGAGGGTATCATCGGCGGCAACTTCGACCGCTCGATGTACGAGCGCATCACGCTGCGCGCCAACATCGGCGTGACGATCTTCGACCGCACCAAGGAGCGCGACTGGCTCAACAAACTGACGCTCCAGACCTCGAACTCCTACGCGCGCATCCTCTCGAAAGGCATCGATACGAACTCGGAGTACGGCTCGCCGCTGGGTTCGGCTATCGGCATGTCGCCGCTGGAACCGATCTTCGCCGACGCTGCGACGGAGGAGAGCTACAAGAGCCTCTACCCCGACGGCTACGACTACATCGTCCGCGACAAGAACGGCCGCGCCTATACCATAGCCGACGGCGCCGTCTACAACGAGCAGACCAACCCGCTGGCCGCACTCGAACTGCCGGGCGAGAAGTACCACACGGACAAGTTCGTGAGCAACTTCGCCGCCGAGCTGCAGATCTACGACGGACTGAAGTTCCGTTCGTCGGTGGGCATCGACCTGGCGTTCTGGGGCAGTTACGGCTACGCGCAGCAATACTTCCTCTCGACGAAGAAGTATGCCTACGACACGGTGACCCAAAACACGACCTACGACAAGGACGGCAACGAATCGGTCGCAGAGAAGACCAACTACGCCACCAGGGCCTGGCAGAGCATGAACCGCTCGCTGCTGTGGCAGGTCGAGAACGTCCTCTCCTATGAAAAGACCTTCGGCAAGCACTCGATAGCGATTCTGTTGGGTCAGTCGGCCATGTCCTCGTCGTCGATGAACGTGGGCGCCTCGGCCAATGGCCTGATGTATCCCTACGATACGTGGAAAATCTCGGTCAACAACACCCTCGGCCAACAGACCAACGGCGACCGCAACGGCTGGGGCAGCTGGAACTCGATCCCCTACCGTCTGGCCTCCTATTTCGGCCGCGTATCCTACAACTACGACGAGCGCTACATGATCGAGGCGACGATCCGCCGCGACGGTTCGAGCCGCTTCGGCGCCAACAACAAGTGGGGCAACTTCCCCTCGGTGAGCGCGGGCTGGAACGCCAAGAACGAAGCTTTCCTGCGCGACGTCGACTGGCTCTCGGCCATGAAACTGCGCGCCTCGTGGGGTATCAACGGCAACGACAACATCGGCGACTTCCGCTATGCGGTCTACATGAACTCGGGCAACAACTACGTCTTCGGCTCAGGCGCCACGGGCACCGAATCGATCACGATCGGCACCAAGCCCTCGGGACTGGCCAACCCCGACGTGAAATGGGAGGAGTCGCGTCAGGTGGACGTGGGTCTCGACCTGGCGTTCCTGAACAACAAGCTGACTTTCTCGATCGACTACTACGACAAAAAGACCAACGGCATGCTGCTCGACATGCCCGTGCCCTCCTACTCGGGCGACTCGGCGCCGATCGGCAACATCGGCGACATGAAGAACTACGGCGTCGAACTGGAGTTAGGCTACCGCGACGGCCGCGGAGACTTCAAGTGGCACGTATCGGCCAACGCCACCTATAATAAGAACAAGCTGACCTACCTGGGCAGCGAAAATCCGGCGCTCTACGGTTCGAGCCACAAGATCGGCCAGCTGACGCGCGGCGTGGTGGGTCTGCCGTTCCCCTATTTCTACGGCTGGAAAACCGCCGGCATCTTCCAGAACATGGACGAAGTGAACGCCTATGTCAATGCCGACGGAGAGTTGCTGCAACCCAAGGCGCAGCCGGGCGACGTACGCTTCGTCGACATCGACGGCAACGGTACGATCGACGACAACGACCGCACGATGATCGGCAAAGGCATGCCCGACTGGACGTTCGGCCTGAACCTCGGATTCGAGTGGAAAGGTCTCGACTTCAACATGCTGCTGCAGGGTCAGGCCGGCTGCGAGATATTCAACGTCACGCGCCGTACCGATCTCTACTACATCAACCTGCCCAAGACGATCCTCAACCGCTGGACAGGCGAAGGCACGACCGACAAGTACCCGCGCTTCACCTACGATTCGGCCAACGAGAACTACCGCAGCTCCGACCTGTGGCTCGAAAACGGCGCATTCCTGCGCGCCCGCAACGTACAGATCGGCTACACGCTGCCGCAGCACCTCACCCGCAAAGCCGGCATCTCGCGTCTGCGCGTCTATGTGCAGGCCGAGAACCTCTTCACGCTGACCGACTACTCGGGCTGCGACCCTGAAGTGACGGGCGGCAACGGCTTCGGCACCGAAGTCGGCATCGACCGCGGCGTATACCCGCAGTCGCGCACCTTTTCAGTCGGTGTAAATCTCACGTTCTAACCTGCTAAACGAATGATCATCATGAAAAAAGCAATCATAGCGCTCGGCACCCTCGCCACGATGCTGCTCGCGGCCTGCTCCGAAGATTTCATCACGGTGAAGCACAACAGCTCCGAACCCCTCGACGAGTACATCATCGACGAGAGCCGCATGTACCAGGTACTCACGGCGGCCTACGACCCGCTGGAGTGGTTCGACTACTTCTATCAGTACAACAACCTCTGCATGGTCTCGGACATCATGGCCGACGACATCTACTGCGGCGGCAGCAACGAGGGCGACCAGCCCATTCTGGTGAAGACCCACTACTACACGGCCACCGCGATCGACTGCTGCAACCAAATTTGGACGATCGCCTACTCGGGCATCAACCGCGCCTGCCACGTGCTCGAAAACGTGGACGGCGTTCCGGGCATGAGCAACGAACGCAAGGCCCGCTACAAGGCCGAGGCGACGATTCTCAAAGCCTACTATTACACCGTTCTCTGGAAGTTCTGGGGCAATATTCCCTACTACGACCGCAACCTCGAAGCCCCCTACGTCGCCGCACAGCTCGGCCACGACGAGGTCTACGAGCACATCGCGACCCGCATCGAGGAGGCCATCGACATGAATGCCCTGCCTATGAAGGTTTCGGGCGGCGAGGAGGGCCGCGTATCGCTGGCCATGGCCTACATGCTCTATGCCGAAGTCGTCATGTACCAGAATGACGAATCGCGCTATGCCAAGGCGCTCGGCTACATGAAAGAGATCATCGAGAGCGGCCAGTATTCGCTCGTGGCCGACTACGCTTCGATCTGGCTGGAGAGCGGCGAATGGAACTCCGAGTCGATCTGGGAGATCAATTACGTCTCCGAGGGCGGCGTGCGCAGCTGGGACGCTCCCATCGCCACGGGCGGCACGATCTACCCGGTGCTGATCGGCATCCCCAAAGCGATCGGCGACTATGCCGAGGGCTGGGGCTTCGGGCCGGTAGCCAAGTCGGCCTATGAGATGTACGAAGAGAGCGACATCCGTCGCGACGGAGGCATTCTCAATTTAGAGAAGTATGCCGAGGAGAACGACATCGACCTTTCGGGCTACGAACCCCGCTGGCAGAACACAGACTACTGGCTCAACAAGTACATGGCCCGCGTCAACGGCAACCACGGCTTCTTGGGCGACGCCAACATGAACCAGGGCAACAACCAGCGCATCTACCGCTATGCCGAGACGCTGCTCAACGCCGCCGAGTTGTCGGCATTGCTGGGTCAGGACGGCTCCGGCTACCTCAAGCAGGTGCGCGACCGCGCCCACAGCACCGCGACGGGCACTTCGCGCGAAGACATCATCGAGGAGCGCCACAAGGAGTTCGTCGGCGAGGGCAAGCGCTACTGGGATCTCGTGCGCAGCGGTCTGGCTACGACGGTGCTCACCGCCGCCAACCACGAGTGGCGCCCGAACGACTGGAGCGAATCCAAAAAGTACTGGCCCATTCCGCAGTCGGAGGTCGACAAAGATCCCTCGATCCGGCAGAACGCCTACTAACAGTCATCGCAAAAAAACGTTACGAACATGAAAAGCATTTGGAAATACATAGCGTCCGCACTCGCGCTGCCGCTGCTGGCAGCGGCCTGTACGACCGATTACCCCGAACCCGACGCCAAAGGGCTGCCGCAGGCTTCGGACTTCGACATCGCGATCGCCGTCGATCAGGAGACCAACTACGTGACTTTCACGCTCAACAACAAAGGCGTGGTGCCCCTGTGGATCTTCGGCGACGAGAAGATCGACGGCGCGACCAACAAGAAGTACGCCTATGCGCAGAACGGCCTGCGGCTCCGCTTCCGCGATGCCAAGGAGTACACCGTGGAGGTCAAGGCCTACAACGTCAACGGCATTTCGATAGGTTCGAAGATCGAGACCTTCACCTTGGAGAGCGAATACCGCGATCCGTTCAACGAAACGCCCTACAAGAACGCCGTTTCGAACAACGGCACGCAGGAGTGGGTGTGGAACTCGTCGGTCGCCGGCCACTTCGGCTGCGGCGAGCCTGGCAGCGACGGCCTCAACTGGTGGTCGGCCAAGGCCGATGAAAAGGCCGACTGGAGCCTCTACAACGACGTGATGACCTTCAGCGCCGACGGCACCTACACCTACGATCCGGGCGAGGACGGCATGGTCTACGTCAACGCCGGTTCGGGCTACAAAGCCGAGTATCTCATCGAGGCAGACGTAGACTATTTAGTTCCCATCGAAAAGTTCGAGGCGAAGTACCGCTTCGAGCAGAGCTGGAACGATGCCGGCATCGAGGAGATCTACCTCTGCCTGGACGAGGGGGCCAACGTATCATACATTCCGTTCCAGGCCGCGCTCGACACGCCGCGCTACAAATTGCTCGAAACCTCGACCTCGGCCCTGCGCCGCGAAATCAAGATGTGCGCC
>CAMWJM010000089.1 GCA_947174575.1 uncultured Alistipes sp.
GCCCGGCGAGTCGCTCGTCTATCTGGGCGACGGCAAGAACTGCCCCTATGGTTCGCGGCCCCGCGAGGAGATCGCCCGGCTGGCCGACGAGGCCGTCGCGGCGTTGGTCGCCGCGGGGTGCAAGATGGTCGTCGTGGCCTGCAATACCGCCACGGCTGCGGCTATCGACTTTCTGCGTCGGAAATATGCGTCGCTGCCCATCGTCGGCATGGAGCCGGCCGTGAAACCGGCCTGCCTGGCCACGCGCAGCGGGGTCGTGGGGGTGCTGGCCACCGAGCGCAGCCTCGACGGCGATCTGTTCCGCCGCACGGCGGCCCGCTACGGCGAGGGTATCGAGGTTGTGGCCGTACCCGGCACCGGCTTCGTCGAGCTGGTCGAAAACGACCTCGAAGCGACGCCCGAAGCCGAGGCGTGCGTCCGTCGGGCCGTCGAACCCATACTGGCGCGCGGTGCCGACCAGATCGTCCTGGGCTGCACGCATTATCCCTTCCTGCTGCCCGTGCTGCAGCGTATCGTCGCGGGGCACGACGCGGCGATCGTCGATCCGTCGCCCGCCGTGGCGCGTCGTGTCGCGGAGCTGCTCGACCGCTACGACCTGCGTGCCGCAGCCGATCGCAAGCCCCGCTATACGTTCCTCACCTTCGCCGACGAAGCCTATCGTCTGCATCTCGAACGCAAAGCCACAGGAGCGCAGTAAAAATCGATAGGCGTTCCTCCAGTTCAGCACAATCCGAACGAATCCGGTTTTACCCTCGCTTATTCGTATCATTGGTTTACGCCGAAGATACTGCGCCTCGGTAAAAAAATCGAATAAATTCGTTTTTTTCGCTCGGCTTTTCGTACTTTGACTTCGTCTTAGATACTCCCGCTCGGCAAAATCCAAACTAAAGTTTGGTTTTACCCTCGCTTATTCGTATCTTTGTTCGATTAAATCGCACTTACGCCATGGCATCCCCGAATACCACATCCTCTTCCGCCGCCGCACGTTCGAAAGCCCAGCGCAGCAACGGCGACAGCGCCCGCTGGATCGTCGGTCTGGTGCTTCTTTTTGCCGGACTTTTCGTATTCGCCGCGGTGTTCTTTTCGTTCTTCACCTGGAAAGCCGACCAGAGCGTCCTGGCCAAGAGCGTCGAGGAGCGCAAGTTGCTCGACGAGACGGTGAGCAACCTTTGCGGTTGGAGCGGTGCCCAGCTGGGCCGGCTGCTGGTCGACGCGTCGATGGGCGTATGCGGTATCCTGGTGCCGGTGATGATCATGCTCGTCGGCGTGCGGATCATCCGTAAGCGCCCCTTGCTGCTCAACCACTCCATTCTGGCGCTGTGCCTGATGATGATCCTCGGCTCGCTGACCTTGGGCTTTCTCTTCGGCGACAAGTGGAGCGTCTGCTGCTCGACGGGCTGGGGCGGCGATTTCGGCATCGTCGTCGGCAGCTCGTTGCGGGCGCATATCGGGGTGCTGGGAACGATCATCCTGCTGGCGGTGTGCTGGATTCTCTTCGGGGTCTTCATCAACCGCAATTTCATCAATACGGTCAACTCCGCCGGCAGCGCCGTCTTCGACAAGAGCGAGCGGATCGTCGGTATGGTCAAGCATCGGGTCGCACCCCAGGGAGCCGAACAGCAACAACGACAGCAACAAACACAGCACCTGCAGCAGCAGTCTTTTCAGCAATCACAGCCGCAATCTTCGCAGCAATCTTCATTGCAGTCACAAGCATCGCGGCCGGCGTCTTCGCGTCCGGTCGGCGGGGGCGATCCGGCGCCTGCTTATGAGACGCCTGCCGCCGAATGGACTGCCGAGCGCTTCGAGTCGGAACCGGCTACTGTTTACCGTCCGCAGCCCGATATGCCGCAAGCCAAGGGGCTGCAATCCACGGTACCGCCGCAGCCGGCAGCCGTATCCGGGGTACGTCCCGGCATATCTTCTGCCGTCGAGGACGACGATCTTTTCACCGAGATTACGCCCGGCGAGCCGGCCGAACCGGAGATTGCGGTGCCCGAGGAGGCTGCGGCCCCGACGATCATTTCTGCGGACGATGAATTCATCGAGTTCGACCTCTCCGAGAAGGGCCGCGTAGTCATGGGCCGCGGCGGCCTGGTCGAGCTGGAGGATAAGAAAGTGCCCGAGCCGATCGTCGACGGCCCGTTCATGGAGATCACCGTGCCGCCGAAGCAACCCCGGGCCGCCCGGCCGGTGCCGGGTGAAGTGCAGCCGGTCGGAAGTGCCCCGGAGACTGTGGCTTTCGGTGCAGACGACATACATATAGTCGCCGAAAGTTCCGGAAGTTTTGCTGCAGATGCTTTCGCTGTTTCCGCGGCCCAAGCGCCCGCTCCGGCTTCTGTCGTCGTGGAGCGTCCGGATGCGCAACCCGTGCCGTCGGCCCAGGACGACGGCGGCGTGATCGTGACGGTCGAGTCGCATCGGGCCGCCCTGGTCGACGAACAGGCCATTCCTACCGAGAGCTACGATCCGCTCAAGGATTTGGTCAACTACCGCAAGCCGCCCGTGACGCTGCTCGAAGATTACGCTTCCGATTCGGAGGTCAGCGACGAGGAGATTTTCGAGAACAAGTCGCGCATCGAGGAGACGTTGAAGTATTTCGGCATCCCCATTCAGCGGATCAAGGCCACGGTCGGCCCCACGGTCACGCTCTACGAGATCGTGCAGGCCCAGGGGGTCAAGATTTCGAAGATCCAGGGTCTCGAAAACGACATAGCCCAGAGCCTCAAGGCGTTGGGTATCCGCATTATCGCTCCCATTCCCGGCAAGGGCACCATCGGCATCGAGGTGCCCAACCGCGACAAGCAGATCGTCTCGATGTATTCCGCCGTGCGGTCGCTGCGCTTTCAGGAGTCGAAAGCCGAGCTTCCGGTGGTCATCGGGCGTACGATCCAGAACGAAAACTACGTCTTCGACTTGGCGAAGATGCCCCACCTGCTCGTCGCCGGTGCCACGGGACAGGGTAAGTCCGTGGGCTTGAACGCTATCATCACTTCGCTGCTCTACCGCAAGCATCCCGCGCAGCTCAAGTTCGTGATGATCGACCCCAAGATGGTCGAGTTCTCGCTCTACGCCAAGATCGAGCGCCATTTCCTGGCCAAGATGGAGTCGGAGGAGAACAGCATCGTCACCGACCCGATGAAAGCGGTCTACACGCTCAATGCGCTGTGCACGGAGATGGACAATCGCCTGAAGCTGTGCAGCGAGGCCGGGGCGCGCAACATCATCGAGTACAACGAGAAGTTCACTGCCCGGCGGCTCAACCCCAACAAGGGCCACCGCTATCTGCCCTATATCGTCGTCGTCGTCGACGAGTTCGCCGACCTCATCATGATGGCGCGCGAGGTCGAGCGGCCCGTCATGCGTCTGGCGCAGAAAGCCCGTGCCGTGGGTATCCACCTCATCATCGCCACGCAGCGTCCCGACGTCAAGGTCATCACGGGCGGCATCAAGGCCAACTTCCCGGCCCGCATCGCGTTCCGCGTGATGCAGATGATCGACTCGCGTACGATCATCGACCAGCCGGGCGCCAACCAGCTCATCGGGCGCGGCGACATGCTCTTCTCGAAAGACGGCGAGTTGACCCGCATCCAGTGCGCTTTGGTCGAGACGCGCGATGTCGAGCGCGTGGTGGATCACATCGCCGCGCAGCAGGGTTATACGGCGCCTTACGCCTTGCCCGACTATGTACCCGAGGGGGGCGACGGCATGGGGCTGGGCAGCGAGGACGCCGCCTCGGCGCCGATGAAATACGACGTGCTGTTCGCCGAAATCGCGCGCAACGCCGTCGAGAGCGGCTCGATCTCCACGTCGATGATCCAGCGCAACTACGAAGTGGGCTTCAACCGTGCCGGCCGCATCATGATGCAGCTCGAACGGGCGGGCATCGTAGGTCGGCAGCTGGGTGCCAAGCCGCGCGACATCCTCTTCCACGACCTCCCGTCGCTGGAGGCCAAGTTGCAGGAGCTGGGGGTATTTTGAAATTCACGATTCACGATTTCCGTTTACTCCGTAGCATGAAAAAAATGCTTTATCTGTCGCTCCTTTCGCTGCTTGCGGCGCTTTCGCCTTTGCGGGCCGCGGAACCGACGCCGTGCGTTCTTCCCCTCACTTATTTCAAAGGCCATTTTTATATTAGCACGACTATTCAGGATTCGATACCCGTGCGCATCGCGCTCGAATCGGGCATTCCTTACCCGTTGATCGACAGTCGCTTCGTGGAGGAGCATCCCTCGGTGTTCGCTCCCGATTCTTTGAAGAAACCGCTGGGATTCCGGATGGCATTGGGAACCCGCTACGAGGCTCGCACGAAACTGGCTCCGGGGTTGTGCGTCGGTCCGATGCGTACGTTGAGCCGGTGTTATGCGGTCGATCTCGGGACGCAGGCGTACGACATGATCCTCCCGTTGCAGACCATGGCTACCGATACGACCGACCGTCCCGGTATCTTCGCCATCGATCTCCGCCGCGGCGAGTTGCATGTCGAACCGGCTTTGCCCGATACGACGGCGGGCTGGTGCGTCTCGGAGCTCGCAAGCGACGAAAAGAGCGGGATGTATCTGATGCGGGGCCGGCTTTCGCTGACCAATGATGCCGGGCGCACTTACGGGGAGGAGCGTTCGTTAGTGGTCGATTTGGGCAATGCCAATCTACTGGCGCTTTTTCATGCCCGCCCCGAGGTTCGGAATTTCGTGCGACGGTCGCGGACAGGCATCCGCGACGGGTACGCTTCTTCGGGGCAGCGCGTCCGGGTGTTGCAGCCTGCCGCGACGATTTTTTTCGATGTCTGGCGCTTCGAGGAGAGATCGATCGTGCTGATCGATCGAGAGATGAAAGTCCCGGGCGACGGTTTTTTGGGGACTCGCTTCTTCGAACCTTTCAGCGTCATACTGGATTTCCGCGGCGGCCGCATGTGGGTAGCTCCGACCGGTCGGATCGAATTTTGATTTGTAGAAAGCTATGAAACGCATCGCATGGTTCTCCGCCTTTCTCCTCGCTGCAGTTTGGTTGCAGGTTTTTCCTGTTTCGGCACAGCCGTCGCAGGACGACCGTGCTTCGGAGCTTGTCGCCGCTCTGGCTGCGGCGTTCCGGACGATGCCGGGCTACGAGGTGGCTTTCGAAGTGGCAGCGGGGGAGCAGCGGGTCGCCGGGAGCTACGCTGTTGAGGGCGAGAACTACCACCTTGTGCTGAACGGAGCCGAAGCCGGAGTCTATGCCGAGGTTTATGCCGACGGCGCTGTGCGCTATGAGATCGATCACGTCCGGCGCGAGGTGACGATCAATCCGCTCGACGGCGCGGGCCGCAACATTCTGGGCGATCCGGTGCATGCGTTCGACTTCCTCGACAGCGACTACACCCCTGCGTCGGTGTCGGAGCACGACGGTACGACGATCGTGACGCTGAAGCCCGTGGCGGGGAGCGCTGCGCCTGCGGGCGACATCACGCTGACTTTGGCTACCGAGGGGCTGCTTCCGCGGTCGATTCTCTACGACTTCGACGGCGAGACGATCGAGGTGCGGATCCTCCGTATCGGAGCGCCCGACCGGGCGTTCGAGCCTTTCGACCGGGCCGCCTATGCCGCCTACGAATGGATCGACTTCAGGTAAAAATCCGTTCGAGGGCAGTTTTGCGGAATGGAATATCCATTTTTCCTCCGACACCCTGTCGGGGGAATTTTTTCGTGCCGTCAGATCGCCGGAAAAGGGGCGAAAAACGCCGG
>CAMWJM010000090.1 GCA_947174575.1 uncultured Alistipes sp.
TGACATAGCCGCGCAAGGGGGCCAGCGCCGGGTTGTACTGGGTGCGGAACGTGCTTCCTTCCATGAAGTAAGCCGTCGGGTTTTGCGCTGCGGCGCCTGCCGCCCCGAGCAGCATCGCCATGAGAACGAGGATTCTTTTCATTTCGACGAGAGGTTGCGGGTCAGAGATCGAGTTTCAGCGAACCGGTCTTGAGCAGGCTCAACCGGATGGCTATGGGGCGCGGATCGAGCGTGCGACCGGGATAGTAGCGCTGCAGTTCGACCGGCACGGCGATCGTCACGCCGCCGGCTGCCGCGAGGGCGCGCAGATCTTCGGCGTAGATGCGTGTGGAGGGGAGCGCGCAGGTCGCGTCGACCTCTATGTCGAAAGGTTCGAGAGTCAGTCCCGTGGGTTCGAACTTCGGGTAGAGCCGCATGGTCAGCGGCAGCGTGCTGCTCACTTCGCCCTCGATCGAGAGCGTGTTGACCGGGTCGACCGTCCCCTGCGGATCGAGGTTGTCGGCGAGCATGTCGACGACGTCGCCCAGATCGAGCTTGCCCAGGTCGTACGACAGGTCGGAGACTTCGAGCAGCTGCAGGTATTTGCGGGCCGAAGCCTCGGTCTGCCGGCGGAGCTGTTCGCTGGTGGCGAACAGAGCGACGAACGCCTCCGTGAAACGGGCCTTGTCGACCGTGGCTTCGTTCAGCCCCAGCGGGGCCAGGAAATCTTTGCGGTAGCTTTTCCACGCCAGATCGGCCACTTCGTTCAGTCGGTCGGTGCTGCGGCCCATCTCGTCGACGAGCGCGCCGGTCAGCTCGGCGAGATAGGCGTCGTCCGTGTAGAGCCGGGCGAAATCTACATATTCCGCACCTCCGGGCAGTCGCGAGGGGAGCCAGGTGTCGGCTTCGGCGAGCATCTCCTGCAACGAACCTTTGGCGTCGTGGATGTCGTCGAGCAGAACCGTCACGGTCACCAGCGGCACCGTGAAGCGCGAGGTTTCGTCGCCTATGGCTATGCGATCCGTGTCGATGTCGGTCAGGTCGTAGGACTTGTCGATGCACGAGACGGCGAACATCCCGAGGAGGCACAGGGAGAGTAGGTTTTTCATGGATTGTCGATCGGGTACGAATGGGTTATCGGGCAAAGATAGCACATTAAGACCTATAAACAAAAAAAAGAATCGGGCATACTTCGAGGGGTGGGCGACCGGGAGACCGTTTGGATACGTATTCGCCGAATTGCGGGCGGGGTTCGTAAAAATTTCGTAAATTTGCTCCCGTATGGCCGAAACCGAGAAAATCGATCTCAAGAAGCAGGTGGCGATGCTGCCGTTTTCGCCGGGCGTCTACCAGTTCGTGGATCGCAAGGGGACGATCGTCTATGTCAGCAAGGCCAAAAGCCTGCGCAAACGTGTCTCCTCCTATTTCGTCCAGAGCAAGGAGCACAGCGCCAAGGTACGCGCGCTGGTCAAGCAGATCGTCGAGATCCGCCACATCGTGGTCGACAGCGAGACCGACGCCCTGCTGTTGGAGAACTCGCTCATCAAGAGCCTGCAGCCGCGCTACAACATCCTCCTGAAGGACGACAAGACCTATCCCTGGATCGTCGTGCGGCGCGAGGCCTTTCCGCGCGTGCAGTCGACGCGGCAGCTGGCGCGCGACGGCTCGCAATACTTCGGCCCCTACGGCTCGGTGATGATGCAGCACAGCGTGCTGGAGTTCATCCGCGAGGTGGTGCCGCTGCGCACCTGCAAGCTCGACCTGGCGCCCGACAAGATCGCACGGGGGCGATATTCCGTCTGTCTCCAGTATCATTTGGGCAACTGCAAGGGGCCTTGCGTGGGCCGGCAGTCGGCCGAGGAGTACGACGGGCAGGTGGGGTTGGTCGTCTCGATCCTCAAGGGCGATCTGCGCCCCGTGCGCAACTATCTGGAGACGGAGATGGCCCGCGCGGCTGCGGAGCTGAAGTTCGAGCAGGCGCAGCGCTACAAGCATCGGCTCGACGCGTTGGATCACTATGCCGGCAAATCGGTCATCGTGAGTTCGCGGATCGTCGATGCCGACGTCTTTTCGCTCCTGCCCGACGACGATGTGGCCTACTGCAACTTCGTGCGCATCCGCCACGGTTCGATCGTGGGCGTCTCGACCGTGCGCCTTTCGACGGGCGTGGGCGGCGACGAACGCGACATGCTGACGCTGGCTATCCAGCATGCGGTCGAGCACATCGCCGGCGGCGAGTTGGCGCGCGAGGTGATCGTGCCGTTTCTGCCCTCGACGACGCTGCTGTTCGACGGCGTGACCTTCACGGTGCCCAAGCGGGGCGAGAAACTGGAGTTGCTGGAGTTCTCGCAGAAAAGCGCCCGCATCTATCGCGCCGAGCAGCTCAAGAACCTCGAAATCCGCAACCCCGAGCGTCATGCCGACCGCCTGATGAGCGCCATGCAGAAAGAGCTGCGTCTCGACCGTCCGCCGCGTCATATCGAGTGCTTCGACAACTCCAACCTGCAGGGCAGCCACCCCGTGGCGTCGTGCGTGGTGTTCCGCGACGGCAAACCCGCGCGCAAGGAATATCGCCATTTCAACGTCAAGACGGTCGAGGGTCCCGACGACTACGCCTCGATGCGTGAAATCGTCTATCGCCGCTACAGCCGTCTGGTGGCCGAGGGTGCCGAGCTGCCCGACCTCATCATCGCCGACGGCGGCAAAGGTCAGATGGGGGCGATCCACGAGGTGCTGGAGTATCTGCAGCTCGACATCCCCATAGCCGGTCTGGCCAAGGACAGCCGCCACCGCACGGCCGAACTGCTCTGCGGCTATCCGCCCGTGGCGGTCGGCCTGCGTCCCACCTCGCCGCTCTTCCACCTCTTTTCGCATATTCAGGACGAGGTGCACCGCTTTGCGATCACGTTCCACCGGCAGAAACGCAGCAAGGCGTTCATCCATAGCGAGCTGGAGCAAATTCCGGGTGTCGGCGAGAAGACCGTGCGCGAGCTGTTGCAGCATTTCCGCACCGTGGCGAAAGTCAAGACGGCCAACTTCGAAGAACTCGCGGCCCTGGTCGGCAGCGCCAAAGCCCGCAAAATCCTCGAATTCTTCCACCCCACGGCATAACGGAACTACTTTTATTATATGCGGCATTCTGCCGGCTTTCCCGGTAAGGGCGGGGTGCAATTTTTCGATGCTTTGTTTTGTCTTTCCGATTTTATTCGTATCTTTGCAGTCCCGATTCTCTCACGAGACACGGCTCGCCCGGATGGCGGAATCGGTAGACGCGTTGGTCTCAAACACCAATGACAGCAATGTCGTGCCGGTTCGACCCCGGCTCCGGGTACAAAGCGACACGCTCCGCTGAAGTTCAGCGGAGCGTGTCGTATATAAACGCCTCAACACTTCCGGTGCGACATACATGTCGTTTTGCAATCGGAGCCATGTCCGCATGCGGGCGAATCGGGGCCGTAGCACCCATCTTCGGAGTCTTCGGACATGTCGTATGCCGGTGACGGCGAACTGTCTTTCACGAGGGTCAATATCTTCTCTATATCTTCCCATACTTCGGACTGCGGATCGGAAAATAGCGAGAACCGTTTCCTCGATTTATACATGTATTCGTATAGCTTCGGATAATTTTCGTGTATGTCTGCTCCCTTGTCTTCGTAAAGTTTGAAATGGTCGAAAACGATTTTATCAGCACGTCCGTTGCGTCCCCTGTGTTTTGGCCCTATTCCTACCCAGTTGATTTTATAGCTTATTCCGGCATGGCCTTTCCAAGTCGATGTGCCGCCGATCCCGATGACGGCATCGTAATTCCAGTTCCGGATTCGGCCCATGCAATCCTCGCAGCCGAATATTCCGCATTTGCAGGGGTCGCCTCTGTGGGTTCTTTTATAAATTAAAATTCTCATATCGGATAAAGGGTTGTGAATAACCTGCATGATTTATACAGGAGTCCTTGTTGTATTTGGAATACAAAGATATGTTTTTTCGTTTGCGATTTTTCCGTTTTTCGGCGCGAATTTTATAACTTTGCGGCACGAGTCGAAAAATCGTAAAACAACATAACTTATGGGAAGAGCTTTCGAGTACCGCAAGGCGCGTAAAATGAAGCGTTGGGGCCATATGGCCCGCACGTTCACCAAGTTGGGCAAGGAGATCGAAATCGCCGTCAAGGCCGGCGGCCCCGATCCGTCGGGCAATACGCGTCTGCGCATTCTGATGCAGAACGCCAAGGCCGAGAACATGCCCAAGGAGAATGTCGAGCGAGCCATCAAGCGTGCCACCGAGAAGGATGCGGCCGATTACAAGGAGGTCGTATACGAAGGCTACGGCCCCCACGGTATCGCCTTTCTGGTCGAAACCGCTACCGACAACACCAACCGCACGGTGGCCAACGTGCGCATGCACTTCAACAAGTGCGGCGGAACCTTGGGCAACAGCGGTTCGGTGGGCTTCATGTTCGACCACAAGTGCATCTTCAAGTTCCACGCTCCGGCCGGTGCCGATGCCGAGGAACTCGAACTGGAGATGATCGACCTGGGGGTCGACGAGTTCTATCCCGAGGAGGACGGCATCACGGTTTATGCCCCCTACGAGTCGTTCGGCTCTATTCAGAAGTGGCTGGACGACAAGGGCTTCGAGATCGTGTCGGGCGAGTCGGCCTACCTGCCTACCGACACCAAGGAGCTGGATGCCGAGGGCCGCGAGTCGATCGAGAAGTTGGTCGAGCGCCTGGAAGAGGACGACGACGTGACCAACGTCTACCACAATATGAAAGAGGTGGAGGAAGAGTAGGAACTATCTCTTCGGAACAACAGCATTGCCGGTCGCTTTCAGAAGCGACCGGCAATATTTTTTAATGGCTTCGTGCAAATCGTTGCGGCGGCTCGAAGATGTCGGAGTGCCGTTACTCGAATCTGACGAATCGGCGGCTGGTCGTCAGACACAGCGGACAGTAGGGTTCGCAATAGGCCGAGGTGAAGATGTTGCCGCATTGGGGGCAGACCAGATACTGCCATTCGGAGGTGCCGTCCTGCGGCTGGCGACACAGGTGCATCAGGGTCGCGTGGCGCATGTCCACCGACGAGGCCCAGATCAACAGCCGGGCCGCATAGCGGTTTTCGTGGGTCATGGCGCGATCGATCTCGCCGCATTTGCACTCCTGCATCGTGCGCAGCTCATAGGCGATGCTGCGTTCCAGATTGCCGTCGGTCGTGCCGCGGAGGACGATCGCCTTTTGCGGCGGCAGGTAGCGTCCGCCCAGCCGGATGATAGCGTTCGCGCCGTTCTGCTCCTGCAGTCGGGCCGAGAGCGCCAGGGCACGGAACAGACGCGCGGCCTGGGCCTGCTGCTCCTGGTCGGCGATGCGGGCGAAATGGTCGTATTGCACCGATTTCACATGCTTGCGGCGGCAGCAGGCATCCAGATCGGCGATCGTCTCGTGCCACGTTTCCTCGGATTTCGCGTGTCGCGTGTGCGTCGCGGCATAATAAATCCAGATCAACACGGCCGTCGAGACGAGGAAAAGCAGCAGGATGATGAGCGGACGGAGTTTCATGGCTTGATGCGGTATGACAGGAAAACTCCGAACAGCATTTTTTATGCCAGCACGAAAAAGGCGAACCCGCCGGAAAGCGGATTCGCCCGATAAATGGCATCGTCGGGTTTTAGAGCCGTGCCTTGATCGCTTTCGAAGCCTCTTCGTAGCCGGGTTTGTCCAGCAGCGCGAACATGTTC
>CAMWJM010000091.1 GCA_947174575.1 uncultured Alistipes sp.
GTCGCTGCCGCTGCTGGTGCTGTTCTGGGTCGGCGTCGCGCGGCGTATCGGCCAGTACGGACTCACCGAGCCGCGTGTTTGGCTGGTGGTCTGCGGCGGTTTGATGACGCTTTGCGTGCTGCTTTTTCTGGGGCGGCGCTCCGGGCGTTATTGCTGGGTGGCGCTGGCCGGGTTCGTCGTTTTCGCAGCCGTGGCCTACGTGCCGGCGTGCCGACCCCGGCGCGTGGCCGTGCGTTCGCAGCTCAATCATGCCGTGCGGCTGGCCGAGCGACTACAGCTGCTCGATGACGAGGGTGCGTTGCGCTTGGAGGCTTTCCGGCAGCTCGATACGGCGCTCAAGGCCGACTATCGCCGGTTCTATGAAGCGGCCGAATACGTCTCCCGGTACGACTCCGTGGGGTTCCGGCATTTCGGTGTGAAGATGAGCGACATCCGCGAGGCCGTGCCCGAGAATGTCTACGATTATGTCGTTCACGGCTGGGACATTCCCGTCGTCGAGGTGATCGA
This sequence comes from uncultured Alistipes sp., assembly GCA_947174575.1. GTDB lineage: Bacteria > Bacteroidota > Bacteroidia > Bacteroidales > Rikenellaceae > Alistipes. The sequence goes on from CAMWJM010000091.1 coordinate 508, forward strand.
AACGGGCTGGACGCTCGACGCTCCAGCGGGCTTTCGGGTGCCGCAGATCGGCAACTATTCGGTCGCCTACACCCATTGGAAAAGCTGGGGCGAGGATGCGGGCCGCTACGGTTTTGCGCAGGACACGCTGCACATCTATTTCCGGGGCGAGCAACCCGATGTGGTGATTTCGGGCGACGATTTGCTGGAAGCGCTCTTGCGGCAGGCGGGATTCGATCCGTCGGCGGTGCCGGGCGAAGCGGAAATTCGAGCGGCGAAAGATAAATTGTTGGTCTACAGGGACAAGGATTTGGCCATCGTTTTTTCTTCGCTGCAGTTCGAGCGGGACGATGCGTCGCTTCGGCTCGCCGGAGTCTCGATCTATGCCGTGCTGATCCGATGATCGCTACGGTCGTACATCCCCGATTGGGCGAGGTGACGCTCGCACAGACGTCGCGCGCACGGCGCATCGCCGTCAGCGTGCGGGGATCGGGCGCCGTGCGAGTGTCGTTTCCGCGTTGGGTGTCGCAGCGGCGGGCGCTGGCGTTTCTGGACGAGAAAGCTTCCTGGGTCGAGCAGGCCCGTGTGCGGCTCGCGGCCCGACAGGCTGCCGTGGCACCGCCCTTGCCGCCCGAGGAGGAGAAGGCCCGCATCGAGGAACTGCGCCGTGCGGCGAAAGCCGATCTGCCGGCTCGCATCGAGCGGCTGTCGCAGCAAACGGGGCTGCGCTACGGCAAGGTAGCCGTGCGTGCCGCCCGCACCAAGTGGGGCAGTTGCTCGGGGCGGGGGAATATCTCGTTGAGCCTCTTTCTGATGCTGCTGCCCGAGCACCTGCGCGACTTCGTCATCATCCACGAGCTTTGCCATACCGTCCACCACGACCATTCGCCCCGATTCCATGCTTTAGTCGACCGCATGGTCGGCGGGCGGGAACAGGCGCTCAACAGGGAATTGAGAACATTTTCGATCCGGTAGAAGAATATGAAAGGGTGTTGCGCAATTTTCCGCAACACCCTTTCAATATCGACTCGGGTTCGGAGTTACAGCTTCTTGTCGAGCAGATTGCCGCTCTCCGAGAAGGTGAGCATCTGGTTGCTGTTCTGTCCCTGGATGTCGGTCTCGTAGTAGGTCGAGCCGCGACGCACCAGCTTGCGGGCCTCCTTGATGCGGAAACCGGGATACTGCTTGCCGATGTAAACCTCGGCTGCCTTGGGCAGCTGCGACGCCGCGATTTCGTTGGTCGAGTTGATCAACGAGCCTTCGGGCGAGATGTCGAGGCTATATTTGGCTCCGTCGATCTTGAACTCGGCGTTGTAGTAGTTGCCTTTCTCTTCGTAGTTCCACTCGACGGGCGATACCCGGGGGTAGACCTTCTCCACATAGCTCTTCACGACGGCCGGAACCGACGATTCCTTGATGTTGCCTGCGAAAGCGCCGGTCGAGAGCGACAGGACGAGTGCCAACGTAGCGAACGAAAGGGCAGAGCCGAACTTGTTCGAGCCGTGTCGGAGCGAGAAAACCTGCAAGAGATTGAAGAACGTTTTTTTCATAGCTTTAGACAATAAATTGAGTGAATGAACTTCTTGCGAGGTTTCTTCAATCTATTATCTGTTGCAGGATCAGTTCGTCGCGGAAGCCCTCCGGGGTGAGCGTCCAGTCGTGTTTCACGCCTGCGAAGGTGAAGCCGGCGTGGCGGAACAGCTGAAGACTCGCTTCGTTTCCGACACCCACGTCGCACCACAACTGGTGCAGCCCGAGCACCTCCCGGGCATACTCCCTGAGCGTGGCCAGCGCATCCGAGGCGTAGCCCCGGCCTCGTTGCGAGGAGTCGTAGATCAGGATGCCTACGCCCGCGCGCCGATTGTGGGGGTCGAACTCGAAGAGATCGAGCGTGCCGACGGCTTCGCCCTCGGGATTCTCGATCATCAGACGCAGCTGGCGCGTGCGGTAGATGTCGAACTGCTGTTCCTCTACGAATCGCAGGAGCGCATGCCGCGAAAATGGTGCCAAAGTGCCGCTCACGCGCCACACCTCGGGGTCGTTTTCCCACCGGTACATCGTCTCCACGTCGTCCGGCTCGACGGCCCGCAGCCGCACGATCTCCCCCTGGAGGATCATAGCAGGCCGATCACCTTGTTGCGGATGAGCATCGCCACGCCCCAGACGTTGGCGCTCTCGTTCATCTTCGAAAGGCGGAATTTGGTGTCTTTGTAGACCAGATTGAGCGAGAACTTGTTGGTCGCCGACTTGAGCGGCAGCATGATGAAGTCGCCCGCTGCAGCCATGTTGCCGCCCACGATCACCGTCTCGGGGTTGAACGTGTTGATCAGAAACGCCACCGCCTTGCCGACCTTTTCGCCCGCCTCCTCGATGAGTTCGATCGAGAGGTTGTCGTCGTTCTTCGCCGCGGCGATGATGTCGTCGATGTGGATGCTCTTCTGTTGGTCGTACTTCTCCTTGAGGATGGTGTTCACGCCGCTTTCGATCAGGCGGCACATCTTCTCCTCGATGGCGATGCCCGACACCTCGGTCTCCAGACACCCTTTCTTGCCGCACGAGCAGATGATCTCGTTGTCGAAGAACGGGATGTGGCCGAATTCGCCGGCGAAGCCGCTCTTGCCGCGGTAGAGCTGGCCGTCGACCACGATGCCGATCGCCACGCCGCGGCCCATGTGGAGATAGAGCACGTTGCTGTCGTCTTTCGATTTGCCGCACGTGTATTCGGCATAGCAGCGCGCACGCGTGTCGTTCTCCAGCAAGACGCGGATGCCTACGCGCTCTTCGAGCAGATCGCGCAGCGATTGTTCACTGGAGGTGAAATACTTGTAGCTGCGGCCCGTCTCGGGGTTGACGCGGCCCGTCATGCAGACGCCCAGCCCCAGGATTTTGCCGCGGTCGATGCCGCACGTGGCGATGAACTCCTCGATGCTCGTGCAGATGCGCTCCAGGCATTGGGGACGGTCCTGCAGCTCGAAATCGAGGTCGCACTCCTCCTTGATGATGTTGTTCTGCAGGTCGGTAATCATGAACCGCATGTTGTCGCGGCCTACGTTGACCCCGGCGAAGTAGATCGCCGAATTGGCCAGGCCGAAAATATTGGGTCGTCGTCCGCCCGGCGTTTCCACTTTGCCCAGGTCGGAGACGATGTTCTCGTCGACGAGTTCCTGAACCAGTTTGGTGATAGTCGGAACGCTGATGTGCAATTCCTTGGTCAACTCCGAGAGCGTGCACTCTCCGTTGACAGCCATGTGCGCGATGATGTTGCGCTTGATGAGGCTGTTCTTGTGGGAGATTCCCTTGAGGGTTTCGTCCTCGTGCTTGTTGAAGAATTCGGTAAGCGATGTCATCCTGAGTCCTTTTTTACGAACTGTGCAAATATAAGGATAATTTGAATTGTGCAAGGGTTTTTTGAGGAAATACAGGCGAATTTATACGACAAAAAGACCTTTTAAAAATTAAAGCGCTGGTTTTCAGCGCTTTAATTCGGTAGTTCGATCCGTATTTTTTTACAACATCGATTTCGATTCGACATCGGCCTCTGCATCGACCTTGCGGATAAGGCCTTGGAGCACGGTTCCGGGGCCGAGTTCCGTGAATTTGCCTATGCCGTCGGCGAGCATCTGCTTGACGATGTACGTCCAGCGCACCGGGGCCGTCAGCTGCGCGATGAGGTTGGCCTTGATAGCTGCCGGATCGGTGTAGGGCTTGGCGTCGACGTTCTGGTAGATCGGACACACGGGAGTCTGGAACGGTGCTTCGGCGATCGCTTTCTCCAACTCCTGCTTGGCCGGCTCCATGAGCGGCGAGTGGAACGCTCCGCCCACGGGCAGACGCAGGGCACGGCGCGCTCCTGCGGCCTTAGCTTTCTCGCAAGCGGCGTCCACGGCTTCCACGGCACCCGAAATGACGAGCTGCCCCGGGCAGTTGTAGTTCGCAGCTACGACGACGCCCTCGACCGAAGCGCAAATTTCCTCTACGGTCTTGTCGTCCAGCCCCAGAATGGCGGCCATCGTGCCGGGCTGCGCTTCGCAGGCGGCCTGCATGGCCTGGGCGCGCTTCGAGACGAGACGCAGACCATCCTCGAACGAGAGGGCGCCGGCGACGACCAGTGCCGAGAATTCGCCCAGCGAGTGACCGGCCACGGCATCGGGCTTCACGTCGAGCGCCTTGGCCATGATGACCGAGTGCAGGAAGACGGCGGGCTGCGTCACCTTGGTCTGCTTCAGCTCCTCGTCCGTACCGGCGAACATGATATCCGTGATGCGGAACCCGAGAATCTCGTTGGCTTTCTCGAACAGCTCCTTGGCTGCGGGAACGTTGTCGTAGAGGTCTTTGCCCATGCCTACGGCTTGAGCGCCCTGACCCGGAAATACATATGCGTGTTTCATGGTTTTCTGCAATTTTTCGTTTGCAGGGACAAAGATACGAATAAGCGAGTGCAAAACCAAACATTAGTTTGGATTTTGCCGAGCATGAATATCTTCGGCGCAAGCCAAAGATACGAATAAGCTGAACACAAAACCGAATTGCTTGCATTTTGCCGAGCATGAGTATCTTCGGCGCAAGCTAAAGATATGAATAAGCTGAATTGTTTGTATTCTGTCGCGGGTTGCGCGCTTGCAGAAGCTGCAGCGGTAAGACTCCGGAGGGCGCGATCGTTATGCGCTTTGGAAGTCCAGCTCGCAGGCCAGGACTTTCGCTTCGGGTGCCGCCGCTTCGGCTTTGCGGGCTATGCGGTCGAGAATCATGCGTACGGCATGGCGGCCTATCGCTTCCGCCGGGTAGCGGGCGATGTTCATCCTGGGGGCCAGTACGCGGAACAGCGGGTCTTCGTGCATGCACGCCAGGCCCAGGCGGTCGCTGTCGATGCCGTGGTCGTGGAAATAGCGGAGCGCTTCGGTGGCCAGAATATGCGTGGTGAAGAAGAAGCCGTCCACGTCGGGCGTCGATTCGAAGATCCGGTCGAGCGCCCGAACGACATGCTCCCGATAGTCGGCGACATGGGGTATTTCGGCATAGAGCGCGGGATCGAGACCCAGCTGTGCGTCGGCCAGCGCATCCGCATAGCCTTTGCGGCGCATCTCCATGGTCGGCAGATGGGGGTCGATGGCGAGAATGGCGATCTTGCGGCAGCCTTCGACGATCAGTCGGTGTACCAGCCGGTAGCTGCTCTCTTCGTCGTTGATGACGATCCGGTCGACCGGTATTTCCGAAAAA
>CAMWJM010000092.1 GCA_947174575.1 uncultured Alistipes sp.
AACCCGAAGCCCCCGAAGCCAGGGTATAGCGGAAATCGTTGGCCGGCCGCCCCACCCGGTTCTGCTTGGCGAGCCGCAGCTCGTAGTCGGGGCCGATGCGCTCGTATTCGTCGTAGAAAGGCGAAGCGAGCTGCGCTTCGAGCACGGGGATGTAGAACTCGTCGTTGCGCAGCGGCGAATTGGGGTCGGCCACCACCTGCGAAGCGAGCCACACGAAATAGTCCAGCATGGGCCGCGACGCCGAAGCCCGCTGCATGAGCGCCTGCATGGGCGCGGGGTCGGCGGGACGGTCGGAAAGGACGGCGACGAACTGCGCATAGGCGTCGAGCATCCGCGAGCTGTCGGCCCGACCAATGAACAGCGTGTCGCCGAAGTCGAAGCGATCCCAATAGTGCTCGCGCAAGAAATCGCGTTTCTCGTCGGGCGAGAGCGCCGCCGGAGGAATGGGCGGCAGAAACACCTGCTGCCGGGCTGCGGGCTGCGCCTGCGAACCGGACGACGCAGTGCGCTGCCCGCACGACACCAACGCCGACAAGGCGAAAACGAAACAAAGCGAACGGAACATGGCTGCTTGAATTTGACGTAAAGATAGAGCGAAAAAACAGCAAATCAAAACACGAACGACATTTTTCGGGCCGGAAAGCGAAGAGGTCATTTCCGCGTGCTCCGGCCCCTTTTATTTCTCGTGCATTATTTCTATTTTTGCCGTCGCTATGAAGATGAATCGCGAAATCATGCGCATCGCGCTGCCCAATATGGTGTCGAACATCACCGTGCCGCTCATGGGCATCGTGTCGACGGCCATAGCGGGCCATTGGGGCGCCGACTCGGCGGCCACGATCGGCGCTCTGGCCATAGGGGTGTCGATCTTCAACTTCATCTACTGGAACTGCTCGTTCGTGCGCATGGGCACCAGCGGCCTTACGGCCCAGGCCTACGGCGCAGGCGACCTGCGCGAATGCACCTACATGCTGGCCCGAGCGCTGCTGGTGGCCGCGGCGATGGGTCTGTTGATGGTGGCGCTGCAATGGCCCGTGGGCGAACTGGCGCTCTGGGCGATGAACGGCGGCGAGATGACGCGCGACTACTTCTATGCCCGCATCTGGGCCGTGCCGGCGGGCATCATGCTCTTCGGGTTCAACGGCTGGTTCACGGGCATGCAGAACGCCGTGATTCCCATGTGCACGGCCATCGCGGTCAACACGGTGCATATTCTGTGCAGCCTGTGGTTCGCGTTCGGCATGGACATGGGCATCGTGGGCATAGCCTATGCCTCGGTGCTGGCCCAATGGTGCGGCGTGGCGCTGTCGGCGCTGCTGCTGGCGGTGCGCTACGGCAAGACGCTGACCCGCATCGACTGGTCGCAGGTACTGGACATGCGGCCGCTGAAACAGTTCTTTCTGATCAACCGCGACATCATGCTGCGCACGCTCTGCATCGTGGCGGTCTACACCTTCTTCACGGGCGCCTCGGCCCGCATGGACGACCCGGCGCTGCTGGCCGTGAACACGCTGCTGCTGCAACTCTTCACCCTGTTTTCCTATCTGAACGACGGCTTCGCCTATGCGGCCGAAGCACTCACGGGCCGCTTCATCGGCGCCCGCGACGCCCGATCGCTCCGCTCGTGCATGCGCCGCTGCATATTCTGGGGCACAATGGTGTCGGTGGCGTTCGTGGGGATCTATTTGGCAGGTTGGCGCGATCTGGTGACGCTGTTCGTCGACCGCACGGCTCCCGACGCCGCGACGATCGTGGCGCTGGCGGAACGCTACATCGGGTGGATCATCGTGATCCCGATCGCCAGCGCCATGCCGTTCATCATGGACGGCATCATGGTGGGTGCGACCGAAACGCGCGTGATGCGCGACTCGATGTTTCTGGCCACGGCGGCCTATTTCGCGATCTACTATGCCGGCTACCCGCTGATCGGCAACAACGCGCTATGGCTGGCGTTCATGCTCTACATGTTCCTGCGCGGCGTGCTGCAATACGGCATGACGGGCCGACTGAAGACAATAGAGCGAAAAGCGGAGTAATTCACAATTCACAATTCACAATTCACAATTCTAAAAATTTCGCGGCTCGGCGCAAACACAATAATCCCCGTCTCTTGCAGGAGACGGGGATATTTGATGTGCAGACAAACATACGAGCGAACGGCCCTGCCCGCATTCGAGCAGGGCCGTCGTACGATCCGTCCGGTAATTATTTCGAAGTACGGAACCAGTCGATGTCGATCCAGCCGGCATCGTTTTTCCGCATTTCAGCATCGGCGAAATAGCCGATCTTGGCGCCGATCCAATGACCGGCTTCGGCCGTGAAAGCATCGCCCAGCTCGCGGAAACGCTTACCGTCGGTGCTGTACGAGAAGCGGCACACGAGGCGCGGCGTACCGTCGGCGTTCCATTTCTGCTCGAAGCGGCAGCGGAACCACACGTCGACCGGCTCGCCCGCAGCGGCGAACTCCGCCGTAGCGTCGAGGGTCTCGGGCGAACCCTTCTTCATGGCACGCTTGCAGGTGGTACGCTCGACGACGAGCTTGCCGTCGACATAGCGCAGGCCGATCGTGGCGTAGTCGTGGCCCATGACGATCAAACCGGCCCGATCGCCCTCGTAGGAGGGATGGAAACGCAATTTGGTCGTGGCGGTATAAGTCGGTGCATTGATCTTCTGCAACAGCAGGTTGCCGTTGTCGGAGAGGTTGCGCCACCCCTCGGGACGAGCGTGGCAATAGAGGCGCAGTTCGCCGGTGGAGGGGTTGGGGAAATACCAACCGAATTGGGGATTGGCATGCCACTGCCACTGCAGCCCCAGCTTGCGGCTGTCGAATTCGTCGCTGTCGGCCGGGGTCTTGATGGCGCTCTTGACGTGCGAAGCGGGCTTCTTGTAGGTATCGACCGGCTCGCCGATGCCGTCGCCGTTGCGGTCGACACCGATGATGCACCAGTCGTCGTCGCTCCACGTCACGGGCTGCAGGTGAGCCACACGACCGTAGGCGTACATGTCTACGAAATGGAGGAACCACGAATTGCCCTCGACGTCGTCGACCCAGCCGCCCTGGTGCGGGCCGGGCGTCTTGGTGTTGCCCTGGTGCAGCACCACGCGGCACTCGTAAGGCCCCCACGGCGACTCGGAGCGCAGCACGATCTGCCACCCGGGTTTCACGCCGCCGGCAGGAGCGAAGACATAATAGTAGCCGTTGCGCTTGTAGAACTTCGGCCCCTCGACCGTAGGATGATCGCCGTGACCGTCGAAGATCATGACGTCCTCGCCGATGAGGCGCTCGCCGTCGGGCGTCATCTCGCTGACGCTCAACACGCTCTTAAGCCCGGCGCACGAACCGGCCCAGCCGTGGACGAGGTAGGCCTTGCCGTCGTCGTCCCACAAGGGGCAGGTGTCGATGACGCCCTCGACCTCCTTGACCAAGAGCGGTTCCGTCCACTCGCCGCGCGGATCCTGTGCCTTGGTCATGTAGACGCCGACGTAGGGGTTGCCCCAATAGATGTAGTACCAGCCGTCGTGATAGCGGATAGCCGGTGCCCAGACACCCTCGCCGTGCTGCGGCTTGTCGAAATGGTCATAGGGCGGCTGTGCGGCGAAAACGGTGTTGACGATCTCCCAGTTGACGAGATCGGTCGAATGGAGAATCTGCAGACCCGGCACGCAGTTGAACGACGAAGCGGTCATCCAGAAATCGTCGCCCACGCGCGTGACATCGGGGTCGGAATAGTCGGCATAGAGCACGGGATTCTTATATTTCCCGTTGCCCAGATCGGGCGTCCAGACCGTCTGGGCCGAAAGCGTAGCGGCCGCGAAGAGGCCGAAAAATAAAAAAAGTGTTTTTTTCATAGGTCGAAATCAGTTTATCGGCTTTGAAGAATGTCGGAAACGTTCGATCTTCCGCCGGTTTTCGGAGAGACGGCCGATCGAGAAATCGAAAGCATGATCCGCAGCGTGGTACTGCAGGCCCAGAAAAGTGGTATCGCACAAGTTCCAGTCATCGTGGAACTGTTCCGATCCGGTCTTTTTGGCAAAAACCTGCTCGAGATCGGTATGCTCGACGGCCTGCTCCAATGTCAGTTCGTGCGACCACGCGACGCGACCGCTGCGGTCGGCCCCCGGTCCCGTACACCCCCACTCGGCGTAGAACGACGTACGCTCGCGGGCAGGATCGCGCCAGTTGTGCCACCCCTCGGGACGAATGGCGGCGGGCAATTCGCAACAGATCCACACGGTGCGGGCTGTGGATTTCCACGGACGCCCGAGGTAGAGTTTCTTTACGCCTTCGGCCGCTGTGACGCAACAAGAATCGAAGATGTAACCGAACCTGTTGCGCTCGGTGGTGGATGCGGCGGTGATGTAACTGTCGGCCTTGCAATGGATCGAACAATGTCGGAAATAGACGATCGAGGGGCCGAAGATGAAGTCGGTGGTTCCCTCGATATAGGTATCGATGACATACACGCGCGAGACGTAGCCTTTGGTGAAGAAGGTGTCCTGGTCGCCGACGAGGCGGCAGCGGTCGATCCAGATGCGGTCGCCGCGCGTTTCGAGCGCCACGGCCTGCCCTACCCTACCGGCATCGTTCTCGACGGTGAGTCCGGCCAGGTAGACCTCGTCGGCCTGGATCGACATGGTATAGGAATCGTAGGTGGTCATCTCATAGCCGTCGACGACCTTGCCCGAGAAGTCGTTCCACACGATGCGGGCGCCATAGCCGAGAATAGCTACTTTGTCCTTGTAGACGTCGAGCGTGACTTTCTCGCGATAGACACCGGGCATGATGCGCACGGTGCGCCACGCAGCGGGTTTCGAGGGCAAGGCATCGAAGCACGCCTGTACGGACGCGAAGTCGCCGCCGCCGTTGCAATCGACGACGTAGAGACTTTTCTCCTGCGCGTGGGCAAAGCAGGCACCCAGCAAGGCGAAAAACAAAAATAGTTTTTTCACTTCTTTACGTTTCCTTATAGGTTATTCGCAGGTTCTTTTTCCACCTTTTGATGGCAAAAGGTGGAGCCGAAACCACCCGAAATTGCCTCCGCCTGCTCGAAACGGCCTAACGCTGGCTTCGGGCGACTGACGCGGGTTTGATAAACAAACCGTCCCCTCCGCCGGGCGCTTTTAGTCCGTTTCTCGCTGACGGCTCCGGCATCGATTCGGGAGTCGGATTTTTAATTCTTAATTTTTCATTTACAACGTTACTCCGGTTTTGAAAATGGCGATCTCCTTGAAGCCGGTCTTCTCGTGGTGGAGGTGTTCGCCGTCGGCCGTGGCGAGGACTTTGGCGATGAAACGCTCCAGCACGGCCTGCGGCTCCTCGTCTTCGACGAGCGTGCCGGCGTTGAAGTCGATCCAGTTGGATTTGAACTTCGAGAGTTGCGTGTTGGTCGCGATTTTCATGGTCGGCACGAAAGCCCCGAACGGCGTGCCGCGCCCCGTGGTGAAGAGCACCAACTGGCACCCCGACAACGCGAGCGCCGAGGCGGCCACGAGGTCGTTGCCCGGAGCCTGCAGCAGGTTGAGACCCTGACGGCAAATGGGCTGCGTGTACTTCAGCACGTCGACCACCGGCTGGGCGCCGCCCTTCTGGACGCAGCCCAACGATTTCTCCTCCAAAGTGGTGATGCCGCCCTTCTTGTTGCCGGGCGAGGGATTCT
>CAMWJM010000093.1 GCA_947174575.1 uncultured Alistipes sp.
GGGTCGTCGAAGCAGTGCGAACGCCGCCGTGCGCTCGAAGGCATCGCCTCGGGCGAGGTGCAGATTCTCATCGGAACGCACGCCCTGATCGAAGACCGCGTACAGTTCGCCAACTTGGGATTCGTGGTCATCGACGAGCAGCACCGCTTCGGCGTCGAGCAGCGGGCCCGCCTCTGGACGAAGAACCGCCAGCCGCCCCACGTGCTGGTGATGACCGCCACGCCGATTCCGCGGACGCTGGCCATGACCCTCTACGGCGATTTGGACGTCTCGGTGATCGACGAGCTGCCCCCGGGCCGCAAGCCGATCAAGACCGTGCACTACACCGACGCCGCGCGGCTGCGGCTCTTCGGCTTCATGAAACAGGAGATCGCCAAGGGCCGCCAGGTCTATGTGGTCTACCCCCTTATCAAAGAGTCGGAAAGCATGGATTTCAAGGACTTGACCGACGGCTACGAATCCATCTCGCGCGACTTTCCGCTGCCCGAATACGTCACGACCATCTGCCACGGACAGATGAAACCCGCCGACAAGGAGGAGTCGATGCGCCAGTTCAAGGCGGGCGAGGCCCACATCATGGTCGCCACGTCGGTGATCGAGGTGGGCGTCGACGTGCCCAACGCCACGGTCATGGTCATCGAATCGGCCGAGCGGTTCGGGTTGTCGCAGCTCCACCAGCTGCGCGGACGCGTGGGCCGCGGCGGCGAACAGTCCTACTGCATTCTGATGTCGGGGGTCAAGCTCTCCAAGGAGTCGCGCGCGCGGCTCGATGCCATGTGCGAGACCAACGACGGCTTCCGGCTGGCGGAACTCGACCTCAAACTGCGCGGCGCCGGCGACGTCAACGGCACGCAGCAGAGCGGCATGGCATTCGATTTGAAGATCGCCAATCCGACGGCCGACGTACAAATACTCACCGTCTCGCGCGAAGCGGCGATTGGCATCCTGGCGGACGATCCCGCGCTCCGGAAACCCGAGCACCGGGGTCTCGACATGCTGCGGCGCCGCTATTCGCACGAAGATGAAATCGATTTTTCACGCATATCGTAGAACCTGCAAGATCTGCACTCCATGAAACGGCTTTTCCTCCTCATATCGCTCCTGACCGCAGCCGCACGGCTCTCCGCACAGCTCTATCACCCGGGCGAAGTGCTCCAGTACCGCGTGAGCTACAAAGCCCGCATGTTTCCCAATACGGAAGTAGGCGCCGTGGAGGTGAAGACCGTCGAAACCGATCTGGAGGGGCGCCGCCTCTACCTGGTCGAGGGCATCGGCCGCACGCTGCCCACCTACCGGTGGTTCTACAACATGGAAGACGTCTACCGCATCTGGATCGACCCCGACGACCTGCGCACCCAGCTCTTCGCCAGCGACATCCGCGAGGGCGACTACACGTTCGAAAGCCGCTTCGTCTACGTGTGGGCCGATTCGGTGGTGCACACGCGGTGGCGCAGCCGGCAGCGCCCGTTCGCCGAGAAGCACATGACGCTCACCGACGAGAGCATGGACGCCGTGTCGCTCTTCTTCAACCTCCGCTCGGCGCGGGCCGAAGATTTCGTCGAGGGCGAATCGCGCTCGCTGCAGATGGTGCTGCAGGACACGATCCGGCACCTCAACTACAGTTTTCTGGGCCGCGAGAACAAGAAAATCCGCAACATCGGCAAGTTCAAAACCCTGAAATTCAATTGTCAGTTAGGCACCACCGAGGGTTATTCGTTCACCGACGGCACGGTCTTCACCATCTGGATTTCGGACGACGAGAACAAGATTCCGCTCTACATCGAATCGCCGGTGCGCGTGGGCAGCATCAACGCCTATATTTCGGGGTACAAGAATCTGAAATACCCCCTTACGAGCCTAATCAAGTAGAAAGTTCCAAAAAGCGAAAAAGGTGAAAGGATAAGTGCATCCCTTTCAGCGTTCCCTAAAAACAATCGCCCCCTTGAGCCGGCTGTCGGGCCGTTCGGTTATGCCCGGCAGCTCACGCACGGTTCGAAGTCCAGCAGCGGCCCGCGTGGCGGCGGGTTTTTGCCCCTGCGCGATCCACTCCGCGGCCAGCGCATAGAGCGGATCGGCCGACGTGCCGAATTCGCCCGGATAGTAAACCCGCTCGTAGAACGGCCCCTCCGCGACTTCGATGTCGGGTACGAAGCCATCCGAATAGTCGCGGAATCCGACGGCGTTTTCCGAATAGAACGTGATGGGCATGAACGTATACAGCTCGCCGTCGACCACATGGTCGACATAGCCCTCCATGCCGACGTTCTTGCCGTTGGTGCGCGAGCCGATGAGCCGCACCTCGATGTCCAGACCGCGCAGACCGTTGATCACCAGCTCGCTGGCCGATGCCGTATTCTCCGAACACAGCACATAGATGCGCTTCAGCCCCAGGCCCGACGACAGCGCCGAGGCGATGGGCGTATAGGTACCGGTGCCGTCGGGCACACGGCTCTCGCCGATGCGGTAGACGCCGCTTTCGCCGAGCGCCGAGCGCCGGGCGTTGTAGGTCATCCGGCAATAGACCGCATCCTTATAGGCTTCGCCGAGGATGAGCGTGGCCAGCAAGGTGCTCGACCGAACGGCCCCGCCGCCGTTGTAGCGCAAATCCACGATCAACTCCTCGACACCCTTGAAATCGCGGAACGCCGCGATCAGCGACTCGTCCTCCGCAGTCTCGAAACCCATGTAGAGCAAATAGGCCGTCCGTTTGCCGCCCACGGTCGTCACGACGCTCTTGTAAATGGCCGGATCGATATAGCTCTGCGACACGAGCGTCGCCTCGGGCAGCGGCTCCAGCCGCCGGAACCCGCCGTCGACACCCCAGACCACGCGGTTGGGCGCCACCCGCACCGATGCTCCGTCGTACAGCCGCAGCGCCAGCGTCTTGTAGTTGGTCTCCGTGACCGCCTGACCGTCGACTTCGGAGATGAACATGCCGCGCTCCAGTCCGGCCGCAGCCGCCGAAGTGCCGGGCGTGACGCCCTCGATCACGAATCCGATCGTCCCGCGCACCAGTTCCACGGCCCGCGCCCGCCACACGCCCGTGCCGCTCACCCGCTCGCCTGCCGACCGCGTAGCGCCGTTCGCCGAACGCTGGGTTTTCGAGATGTAGGAGTAGAAATATTCGCGCCGGCCGTTCTTCCAATGACCGTCGTCGTAGTTCAGCGCGCGCCCCTCGGCATCTTCGACCGCAGCCACGCCCTGCAGGATCGACGCAAGAAAAGCATCGTAGCTCGACGCATAGTCGAGTTTCAGCCCGGGAATCGGCTCGTTCCACAGATAATAGTCGCGCATGTATTTGGCCACCCATTCGTTGACCTCGACATATTCGCCGCCCTCGGCATATTGCACCACACGGAACGAGGCGGCCGTCGGGCGTCCTTTCACCCGCACCGTCACCACGGCCGTCCGCGAAGCGCCCGAAGCGTTGGCGGCCGTCGCCACGTCGATGAACTGCCGGCCCGCATCGCCCGTCCGCGGCGCCACCATACACCAAGCCTCGCTGCCCGAAGCCTCCCAGGCACCGTCGGCCACGAAGGAAAACAGATGCGTCTGCCCCTCCGACCGGCTGTAGACCTCGGCCGTCCACGACGGCTGCGAAATGCCCGTATCGCTGTCCCCGAGGGACTTGTCGCTCGTGCAGGCCCCGCAGAGGGCGACCCACAGCGAAAAGAAAAGAATGCGTTTCATCGTTCAGCGTCTTTTTTATGCTCCGCGGCATATTTGCGGCACCACACGGCGATGCCGCAAGCGTCGCATTGCGGATTGCGGGCCATGCACACATAACGTCCGTGGAGGATCAACCAATGATGCGCCACGGGCAGCAGATGCCCCGGAATATGTTTTTCGAGCGCCAGCTCGGTCTGCAGCGGGGTTTTCGAACCGGTAGTCAGCCCTATGCGCTCCGAGACCCGGAAAACATGGGTGTCCACCGGCATCACCTCGCGCTGCCACAGCACGGCGCCCAGCACGTTGGCCGTCTTGCGGCCCACGCCGGGCAGGCGCTGCAGCTCGTCCAGATCGGTCGGCACCTCGCCCCCGAACTCCCCGCACAACATGCGGGCCATGCCAGCCAGATTCTTCGCCTTATTATTGGGATAGGATATACTCTTTATATAAGGATATATCCCCTCCGCCCCCGCAGCCGCCATCCGATCGGGCGTAGGAAAGGCCTCGAACAGCGCGGGCGTGGTCATGTTGACCCGCTTGTCGGTGCACTGGGCCGAAAGGATCACGGCCACCAGCAGCTGGTAGGGATTCTCGTAGTGCAACTCGCTCTCGGCCACGGGCATATGCTCCGAGAACCAGGCGATGATGCCGTCGTATCGCTGTTTAAGAGTCATAACGGTTCAATTTTTCGATCGTCGGAACAAAATCTTTTTCACCAATAGTCCTGCTCCTTCGGGACATAGCAGCAGCCGCGGCGTACGCCTCACGTCGTCGCGCCAGCGGGCCAGATATTCGCGCACCGGGCCGTGGTACGAGAGCACCCACAGCGCCACCGAGCTGCGCCGGCGCAAGATGCGGAAGCGGTTGCGGCGGCCGCCGTAGCGCTCGTCGAACCAGAGGCTTATATCCATCAGCGAGTCGCAGAAAGCGATCCGCCTGCGGTACTCGGTGTGGTGGCTCACGCTCACGGGCAGCCGACGATGCACGGCCGTGAACTCGGGGATGAACGCCACCCGGCTGCAGGCGGCGAACCACAGCCACATGGGCGCGTCGTCGGTCATCCATTCGGGATGCCGCTCGGGGTGCACCTCGTCGTAATAGCGGGCGATCAACTCGCGCCGCGCCAGGGTCGTGCAGTTGCAGATCGTCAGGCGGCACAGCAGACGGTCGAAATCGGTGAAATGCTCCTCCTCGTCGGGCGCGGTCGCACCGGTGGCCTGGTAGAAGTTCTCCGCCCGCGTGAAGCACATGCCGCACCCGGGGTCGGACTCCAGCAACTCGACCTGCTTCTGCAGCTTGCGGGGATCGCTCCACCAGTCGTCGCCGTCGCAGTAGGCCACATACTTGCCGCGGCACGCCTCGAACGTGCGCCGATAGTTGGCCCGCCACCCGACATTGGCGTCGGAGGTCTCTATGCGCACCCGATCGGGGTATTTTTCGGCATACTCGCGACATATGACCGCCGTGGAGTCGGTGCTGCAATCCTCGCCCAACACCAGCTCCACGCCGAAAGAGGTCTCCTGCGCCAGCACGCTTTCGACGGCCCGGCGCAGGTAGGCTTCGTGGTTGTAGGTCGTCATGCAGACCGAAACGAGCGGCGTATCCATCGTCTTACAACGTGGTCAGTTTGGCGAATTTGGCCAGCAAGGTCTTCTCGCCGGCGTTGTCGAATGCGATCACCAGCTTGTGATCGCCCTGCAGCACCTCGATGCGCCGGATGATCCCCACGCCGAACTTCTGGTGCTCGACGCGCTGCCCCACGGCATAACCGCCCACCGCGGTCGGCCCGTCGGATGCTGCGGATTCCGCCGCCGGTCGCACGCTCACCCGCCGCATCCCTTCGGTCGAGGGGCGCGGCAGCTGCACCAGCGCCGGATCGGGCACCGCCTTCGTCCCTGCGGCATGGGAACCGGCACCTGCTCCGAAGCGAGTTTCATTGTGCGAAAAACCGCCTGCGCCATAG
>CAMWJM010000094.1 GCA_947174575.1 uncultured Alistipes sp.
CCCCTCACGCCGGATCCGGCAGAAAATTACCTCTCTCCGAAACATCGCCGCTACTTCACGAAGTAGCGGCGATGTTGTTTTACAGCAGAGATGCAGACTGAAACCGGAGAGGGAACTTGGCGATTATTGCTCGGAACGAAACCTGTAGAGGCTCGCACAATTCCTGTGTCTCGCTTTAAATCTTTGGCTACACCTTTCTACATCATGTTGCCGAAAGTCCGGCGTCCAAAAAGATAACGCAGGAGAAAGAAACCGCGATAAATCTGCGGCTGCGCATCCGGCACCCGCATGGTCTGAATAGCGCGGCGCTTGCGCTTCAAGGCCGGGTGCCCCTTCAGGAAATCGCGCCACGCCCGGAAAACGGCGCAGAAATTGGCCCCGCGCCCCTGCACCAGATACGAAATAGCCGCCAACACATCGAGTCCCGGACGCACGACCGCCGCGACGAGCCGCTGCCCGGGAGCAGCGCACTTGTAGAGCATCGCCAGATTGTTGCGGTGGTTGTAGTAGACTTTCCGCGGCGAGTCGGTCGGCAGGGTTCCGCCGCCCCAATGATAGACGACGCTCTGCGGCACGATCCGCACGCGATAACCCGCGAGCTGCATCCGCCAGCAAAGATCGATCTCCTCCATGTGGGCGAAAAAATCGTCGTCGAATCCGCCCAAGGCATGGAACACCTCGGCCCGGCAGCAGAACGCGGCACCGCTGGCCCAAAACACATCGCGCTCGTCGTCGTACTGTCCCCGATCGTGCTCGACAGTGCGCAGCATCCGCCCCCGACAAAAGGGATACCCCAGAAAATCGATGTACCCACCCGAAGCCCCGGCATACTCGAACTTCGACCGCTCGGCGTCGGCCCGCAGCTTCGGAGCGACGGCCGCCACGTAGGGATGCGCGTCGAGGCACTCTACCAGGGGTTCGAGCCACCCCGCAGGCGTCTCGACGTCGGAATTGAGCAACACATAAAAATCGGCTTCGATCTGCTTCAAAGCCCGATTGTAACCTCCTGCGAATCCGTAGTTCCGATCCAAAGTCAACACCTCGACCGACGGGAACTCCCGCTGCAGCAGAGCGACCGAATCGTCCGTGGAGCCGTTGTCGGCCACGACGATGCCCACGCCCGGCGGCGCGGCGGCCACGACGCTGGGAAGATAACGGCGCAGATGAACCGCACCGTTCCAATTGAGTATGACGATCTTGACCAGAGACATGGAGTTATCGCTTGTGTTTCCAGCGTTTATGCGACCACATCCAAAGTTCGGGCCGCTCGCGGATCATCCGCTCCAGACGTCGGACGTAGCGCTCCGTGATTTCGTTCTCGGCCACCTCCTCCACGCCGTCGTAGATCTGCTCGAACCACATGCGGTAACGTCCGCGCCGGATGCGATCCATACCCACGAAATAGACGGGCAGGCGGAACTTGCGGGCCAGCTTTTCGCCGCCGTCGAAGAAGATCGTATCCTGGTTGAGAAACCGGAACCAATGGCTGTTGGGCCGGCGGGGCGGATTCTGGTCGGCGATCAGGCCGAGCACCATGTTCTTGCCCTCCAGTCCGGTGTCGCGATGCCGCACATAGAACCGCACGCACTCTTTCATGGCGACGGTGGTGGCGAACGACGAATTGCGCAACCGCTGGTAGAGCCGCTCCATGACGGGACTGCGCAACGGATGATAGACGGCCACGACCATTTGCGACGGTTCGAACAAACCCCAGTAGGAGCAATACTCCCAGCACCCGAAATGCGCCAGCATGGCGATCCAGTCGCGGCCGCGGACTTGCTGCGCCTGCTGCTCGAAGCCCTCGACGGTCAGCATCTCGCAGGCCTTCGTCCGGTTCTTGCGGGCCATGTCGACCGTGTCGACGAATATCTCGGCCAGCGTCCTATAGAAACGGCGCCGGACGATCCACAGTTCGGTGTCGCTCTTGTCGGGAAAGGAGTTGCGCAAATTCCTCCACACGACCTTGCGGCGGTAGCGCAACACATAATACAGGAGGAAAAATAAGAGGTTCTCGACGACGTAATACTTGAACCAATAGGGCATGGCGGCGAAAAGGCGCATGCCTCCCCACAGCAACTCGACCCACGCCCGCTGCAGGGCATTCAACTCCACTCGCTCCATAGCCTTGCGTATCAATCGTTTTCAGGGGCAGGTTCCCCGCCCCTGCGGCCGCTCTTGGGCCGTCCGGCAAGGACGATCACGAACTCGCCCTTGGGTTCCGTAGCACGGAAATGCTCCAGCACCTCGGCCAGAGTTCCCCGCACGGTCTGTTCGAACTTCTTGGTCAGCTCGCGGGAGACGGAAACCCGCCGCTCGGGGCCGAAGACCTCGCAGAACTGCTCCAGGCACTTGACCACACGGTAGGGCGACTCGTAGAAAATCATCGTCCGCTCCTCGTCGACAAGCGACTGCAGCTGTTTCGCCCGACCTTTCTTCTGAGGCAGAAACCCCTCGAAACAAAACCGGTCACACGGAAATCCGCTCTGCACCAGCGCCGGAATGGCGGCCGTGGCGCCGGGCAGCGTCTCGACCTCGATCCCCTGCTCGACGCAGGTGCGCACGAGCAGAAACCCCGGATCGGAGATGCCGGGCGTCCCGGCATCGGAGACCAGCGCTGCACTGCGCCCCGCAGCGATCGTGTCGGCGACCAAGCGCACGGTGGCGTGCTCGTTGAACTTGTGGTGCGACTGGAGCCTCTTCTCGATGCCCAGATGACGGAGCAGAAACGAAGTGGTACGCGTATCCTCGGCCAGGATGAAATCGACCTCGCGCAGCACGTCGACAGCCCGCAATGTGATGTCGTCGAGGTTGCCGATGGGCGTAGGCACGATGAAGAGTTTGGCCATGCGCTATGCGAATTTGCGTTCGAGCAGCTCCATCATCAACCGGGCGCTCTCGGAATCGGGATTCCAGGCGAAATGCTCGGCGATGTAGATCATGCAATCGTCAAGCCCGGGCTGCGCATTGAGCGCGGCGATCGTGGTTTCGAACAGCGCGCTGTCGCCGCCGAAAAGGTCGCGGATCATCAGGAACTTGTCATTGATGCCGATCGCCTGGCGCAAATCGGCGATCGGCTCGCCGTAGCGGCCGAAGCCGGGCGCGGCGATCGTGTCGGCCAAGGTCTGCACGTCGTGATTGATCACCTCGCCCAAAACAGTGCCGGCGGGAGCGGCGAAATCCTCCTGCAGCACCTCTATATCCAAAGGCACCTGCTCGGGATCGCCCTGCAATTCGGCGGGATCGTATGTTTCGGAGGCCGGCCCCTCAAAACCGGCGACCGGAATTTCCATCGGAGCTTCGACGCTCCGCTCCGCCCGTTTGGAGCGGGACTCTTCGACCGGCTCCTCGGTATAGGCATCGAGCAACACGATTTCGGGTTCGACCCCGGCAGCGACCTTGCGGCGGCCTACGGACGTCGGCCGCGCCGCCGCGGATTCCTCGGCTTGCTCCGGCATCTCCCCGTCGGGGGCCGTATCATAGAGCGACATGATGACGCGCTGCTTGCGGCGATGCAATTCTTTCTTGTCGTCGGGGCCGAAAAGCGTAGGCGTCTCCGGCTCCGAAAATTCGGGTTCGGGACGTTGCACGGGAGCCGACTGCGGCTCAAAAGCCGGCAGCGGCTCGGATTGCGGCAGCCATTCGGCGACTTGCGCAGGACTACCCGAATATTGCTGTACCTCGGTTTGTTGCTGCACATCCGCCGGAATGGGTTCCGGTTCGACATGCGGCTCGTCGAACGCAACGGCACCACGGGCAGGCTCCGCAACCGGTGCGATCTGCGGCTCGGGTTCGTCGGCCAGGTCGATCACTTCGAGTGCGGGATCGGCTTCGACTCGCCGCCCGACCGCCGAAGCGGCCGGCGCATCTTCGTGAACCGCCGTCTCTATGGAATGCGCATCCGGCAACTCCACGACACCGGGAGCGATCGGCTCGATTTCGGCCTCCGGTTTTCCCGCTCCGGGCGCCACCGTGCCGGCAGCCTGTCCGACGCCGAAACGCAGCACCTCGTAGATCGAGCGCAGCTTCTCCAAAGCCCAATCCCGTTCGAGCGCGGCGACGCCGGACAAATCCTGCCAGCCGTCGACCAACTCCGAGAGTTTGTGCAACTCGTTCCGTATCTCTTTCAAGTCCATAAGCAACCTTCTTTCGGCCGAAACGCCTCGGCCCGAAACCCTCCGGGCCGCATGCGCCCCCTGCAAAAACGGCGCAAACCCGCGACTTCACCGGACGAATGCCGGAATCGTCGGACAAATATACAATAAATAAATCGAAAACCCGATCCGCTATGCTTCGGGCTTGCGCAGTTCGAGGTAGAGTTCGTCCAGCTGCGACCGGTCGATGCACGACGGAGCGTCGAGCATGACGTCGCGGCCGGCGTTGTTCTTCGGGAACGCGATATAGTCGCGGATCGACTCCGAACCGCCGAAGAGCGAACACAGCCGGTCGAACCCGAACGCCAGACCGCCGTGGGGCGGCGCGCCGAACTTAAAGGCGTTCATCAGGAAACCGAACTGCTCCTGCGCCTTCTCGGGCGTGAAGCCGAGGCACTTGAAAATCGTGGCCTGCAGCTTCGCATCGTGGATGCGGATCGAGCCGCCGCCGATCTCGGTGCCGTTGCACACGAAGTCGTAGGCATTGGCACGCACGCGGCCGGGATCGCTTTCGAGATATTGAATATCTTCGGGTTTGGGCGATGTGAAGGGATGGTGCATGGCGTAGAAACGCTGCGTCTCGTCGTCCCACTCGAACATGGGGAAGTCGACGACCCACAGGGGCGCGAACTTCTTGGGATCGCGCAGCCCCAGCTGCTGAGCCACCTCCAGACGCAGGGCGCAGAGCTGCGTGAGGGCCTTGAACTTCTTGCCGCAGAGGATGAAGACCATGTCGCCCGTCTCGGCACCGCAGCGCTCGGCCATGGCGCGCACCTGGTCGGGCGTGTAGAACTTGTCGATCGACGACTTCACGCCGCCCTCCTCCACACGAATCCAGATCAGGCCCTTGGCCCCCACCTGCGGACGCTTGACGAACTCGGTCAGCGCGTCGATCTGCTTGCGCGTATAGGCGGCGCAGCCCGTGGCGGCGAAACCGGCGACATACTCGGCATCGTCGAAGACGCTGAACCCGTGGCCTTTGGCCAGATCGGTCAGGTCGGCGAACTCCATGCCGAAACGCAAGTCGGGTTTGTCCGAACCGTACTTCTCCATCGCCTCAATCCACGGCATGCGGCGCAGCGGCTCCGCGAACTCGATGCCCATCACCGTGCGGAACATATGCTTGGCCCAACGCTCGAAAACTTCGAGGATGTCCTCCTGTTCGACGAACGACATCTCGCAGTCGATCTGCGTGAACTCGGGCTGGCGGTCGGCGCGCAAATCCTCGTCGCGGAAGCAGCGCACGATCTGGAAATAGCGGTCGTAGCCGGCGACCATCAACAGCTGTTTGAGGGTCTGCGGCGACTGCGGCAGGGCGTAGAACTGATTGGGATTCATGCGGCTGGGCACCACGAAGTCGCGCGCGCCCTCGGGCGTGGAACCCACCAGATAGGGAGTTTCGATTTCGAGGATCTCCTCTCTGGAGAGTAAACTGCGGATCTCCTGTTCCAGTTTGTGGCGTAGAATCATATTGGTC
>CAMWJM010000095.1 GCA_947174575.1 uncultured Alistipes sp.
GACAATCCGGTGTCGCGGAAGTTCTGGGGCCGCGTGCCGCTGGTGCAGGCGTCGTGCTTTCTGTACTAGGTCCCCGTCAGCGGCTGGCGGCGGGCGATCCATGCGTTCAAGTATCGGGGTGCGTGGCGGCTGGCCCGCGCTTTGGGCCGGTGGTACGGCGCTTCGTTGGCCGAGAGCGGTCTCTATGGCGATGTCGACGCGGTGGTGCCCCTGCCGCTGCATCCCCTCAAGCGCATCCGCCGCGGCTACAATCAGGCCGAATACCTCGCCGAGGGAATCGCCGCGCAACTGGGTGCGGCGGTCGATCGCCGCAGCGTGCGCCGCTGTCGGAATACCGCCTCGCAGACGCTCAAGTCGCGGCGCGAGCGGGCGGGCAATGTCGAAAATGCTTTCGCCGTGCGGCATCCCGAGCGTCTGGCCGGGAAGCACATCCTGCTGGTCGACGACGTGATGACCACGGGTTCCACGCTCGCGTCGTGCGCGGCCGCGATCCTGCAGGCCGTGCCCGACTGCCGCATCAGCTTGGCGGCCCTCGCCGTTTCGCGCCGCGAATTGGGGCTGGAGCAGTAGGAGCCGATCGCAGCGATTTTTGTGTTTTTGGCGGCTACTTTTTTTGATTTGTCCGCCCGAATCGCTATTTTTACGGCTTGTAAAGAAACTCTACCCCATGGCCAAGGATTTCACCCCTTCGCGGCGCAACGGCGAAGCCTACGACGCGCTGACCGAGACGGCCGGCAGCGTGCCCCCGCAGGCGGTCGAGCTGGAGGAGGCGGTATTGGGCGCTCTGATGCTCGAAAAGGACAGCATCATCGCCGTGCAGGAGTTCGTCACTCCCGATTCGTTCTACACCGAGGAGCACCGCGCGATCTACAAGGCGATCGAGGAGCTGTCGATGGAGTTGAAGCCCATCGACCTCTACACCGTCACCGAGCGGCTGAAGGTCAAGAAAGAGCTGAAGAAGGTGGGCGGCGCCTCGTATCTGGCCCAGCTCACGCAGAAGGTGGGTTCGGCGGCCAACGTCGAGTTCCACGCCAAGATCATCGCCCAGAAATACGTGCAGCGCGAGTTGATCCGCTCGGCGACCGAGATCCAGAAGCGCTCGTACGACGAGTCGACCGACGTCACGGAGTTGATCGGGTTTGCCGAGGGCGAAATCTTCAAGGTCTCGGAGGGCCATGTCAAGCGGTCGGTGCAGTCGTCCAAGGACATCCTGGCCCGGGCGTTGATGCAGATCGAGGAGGCCTCGAAGAATACGAGCGCTTTCAACGGCGTGCCTTCGGGCTTCATGGCCATCGACCGCGTGACGCTGGGCTGGCAGCTCTCCGATTTGATCATCATCGCCGCCCGTCCTTCGATGGGTAAGACGGCGTTCGTCCTCTCCATGGCCCGCAACATGGCCGTCGACCACGAGGCCGGCGTGGCGTTTTTCTCGCTGGAAATGTCGTCGGTGCAGCTCATGATGCGTCTGATCATCGCCGAGACGGGTTTGAGCGGCAACGACGTCAAGTCGGGCCGCCTGACGCCCGAGCAGTGGCGCCACCTCGAATCGGCCACCAAACCGCTGGGTTCGGCTCCCCTGTTCATCGACGACACGCCGGCCCTCTCGGTCTTCGAGTTCCGCTCGAAAGCCCGCCGGCTGAAGATACACAACGACATCAAGATCATCATCATCGACTACCTCCAGCTCATGACCGGCAACCAGGATTCGAAGGGCAACCGCGAGCAGGAGGTGGCGTTCATTTCGCGTACGCTCAAGGCCATAGCCAAGGAGCTGAACGTGCCGATCATCGCCCTGTCGCAGTTGAGCCGCGCCACCGAGATGCGCGGCGGTTCGAAACGCCCCCAGCTCTCCGACCTGCGCGAGTCGGGCGCCATTGAGCAGGACGCCGACATCGTGGCATTCATCCATCGCCCCGAGTACTACGGCATCAACCAGGACGAAAACGGCATGCCCACGGCCGGCCTGGCCGAGATCATCATCGCCAAGCACCGTAACGGCGCTGTGTGCGACGTCAACCTGCGTTTCCTCAAGGAGCAGGCCCGCTTTGCCGACATGGACGACACCATGCTGCCGCCCTCGCAGGCGCTCGACAGCCAGCAGGCTTACGACGACTATGCCAGCGGTTCGAACGGCGGCGATTTCGGCGGCGGTCTGGGGGCTGCGGCCGGGGGCGGCGAGTTCGACCTGACGCCTCCGTCGCTCGGCGACGAGGCGCCGTTCTAATCTGCCTGCTGCGCCATGTTCGTCCGGACTTATGCAGGAGCGGTCGTGGGGATCGACGCCGTGACGGTGACCGTCGAGGTCAACATCGCGGGCGGCGGTCTGGGGCTTTATCTGGTGGGCCTGCCCGACAATGCCGTCAAGGAGAGCGAGCAGCGCATCCGCGCCGCGTTCGAGAACTCGGACGAGCGGATGTCGGGCAAGAAGGTGGTGGTGAACCTGGCGCCCGCCGACCTGCGCAAGGAGGGCGCGGCGTTCGACCTGCCCATCGCCGTGGGGATTCTGGCGGCCATGGGGCGCATCGATGCCGGGGCGGTAGGCGATACGCTGCTGGCGGGCGAGTTGTCGCTCGACGGAACGGTCAAGCCCGTGCGGGGCGTGCTGCCGATGGCCGTGCAGGCGCGGCGCGACGGCATACGGCGACTGGTGGTGCCGGCGGCCAATGCGGCCGAGGCGGCCGTGGTCGAGGGTGTGGAGGCCATAGGCGTGTGGAGTTTGCGCGAGACGATCGCGTATCTCAACGGCGAGGAGGAGCTTGCGCCGGCGACGCCTGCGATGCCCGAACCGTCGGCGGAGACCGCGGGGCGCTATGACGAGGATTTCGCCGACGTCAAGGGTCAGGCCCACGTCAAGCGGGCTTTGGAGATCGCCGCGGCCGGCGGGCACAACGTGCTGATGATCGGCTCGCCCGGCTCGGGCAAGACGATGCTGGCGCGCCGCATGCCCACGATCCTGCCGCCGCTGACGCCCGACGAGGCGCTGGAGACGACCGAAATACATTCGGTGGCGGGCCTTTCGCAGATCGCGGGGCTCATGACCCGTCGGCCCTTTCGGGCGCCGCATCATACGATTTCGCAGGTGGCCCTGATCGGCGGCGGGCAGTCGCCCCACCCGGGCGAAGTGTCGTTGGCGCACAACGGCGTGCTGTTTTTGGACGAACTGCCCGAGTTCGGGCGCAGCGCTTTGGAGGTGTTGCGCCAGCCGCTCGAAGAGAAGCGCATCACCGTGGCGCGGGCGCGCTACAGGGTGCTGTATCCGGCCAACTTCACGTTGATCGCCGCGATGAACCCCTGCCCGTGCGGCTACTACAACCACCCGACGAAAGAGTGTACCTGCTCGCCGGGGTCGGTGCACCGCTATATGGGGCGGATTTCGGGGCCGTTGATGGATCGGATCGACATGCACATCGAGGTGACGCCCGTCGACCCCTCCGATCTGGCCGATGCCGCACCGGGCGAGCCGAGCGCCGCGATCCGCGAACGGGTGTGCCGGGCGCGGAAAATCCAGCAGGAGCGCTTTCGGAATTGCGAGGGCGTGCATACCAATGCGATGATGAATGCGGCGATGCTGCGCGACTACTGCCGGCTGGACGGGGCTTCGGCCGCGCTCCTGGAGCAGGCGATGAACCGGCTCGCGCTTTCGGCGCGGGCCTACGACCGCATTCTGAAGGTGGCGCGCACGATCGCCGACCTGGCGGGCCGCGAGCGGATCGGGGCGGCCGACGTGGCCGAAGCGATCAACTACCGGTCGCTCGACAGGGAGAGTTGGGGAAGATCATAAAATGCTTCGGTTCTGCGGTTTGCAGACGAAGGATCCGGTATAGTCGGGATTTTTTAAGTTATGGATAAAAAACTGCATATCATTGTTTCGGGCGGCGGCACGGGGGGCCATATCTACCCGGCCGTGGCGGTCGCCGAGGCACTCGAACGCCGTTTGGGCGAGCGGGTGGAGCTGCTCTTCGTGGGTGCCGAGGGCAAGATGGAGATGGAGAAGGTGCCCGCGCTGGGCTACCGCATCGTCGGACTTCCCATTGTCGGATTGCAGCGGCGTCTGGAGTGGCGCAATCTGTCGGTGCCGTTCAAGATATGGCGGAGCCTGCGAAAGGCCCGCAAGACGATCCGCGAGTTCGGCGCCGATGCCGTGGTGGGCTTCGGCGGCTA
Source organism: uncultured Alistipes sp. (assembly GCA_947174575.1). Lineage (GTDB taxonomy): Bacteria > Bacteroidota > Bacteroidia > Bacteroidales > Rikenellaceae > Alistipes. The sequence goes on from CAMWJM010000095.1 coordinate 4,162, forward strand.
TGCCAGCGCTCCGGTGCTGTGGGCCGCGCAGCGCATGGGTGTGCCGACTCTCATTCAGGAGCAGAACTCCTACGCCGGGGTCACCAACAAGATTCTGGCCAAGCGTGCGCGGCGCATCTGTACGGCCTACGAGGGCATGGAGCGCTTTTTCCCGGCCGACAAGATCGTGCTCACGGGCAACCCGCTTCGGGGCCGCTTCTCGAAAGAGGGGGCCGATCGGGCCGAGGCGTTGGCGCATTATGGATTCGCGTCCGACAAGCAGGTCGTGCTGGTCGTGGGCGGATCGCTCGGCACGCGGTCGCTCAACGAGATGATGAAGACATGGATCGAGTCCTTGTCCGGCGCCGAAGCTCCCGTGCAGGTGATCTGGCAGACGGGCAAGTACTACGAGCGCGAGATGCGCGAGTTTCTGGCCGCCCACCCGACGCCGGGCATCTGGCAGGGGGCGTTCATCGAGCGTATGGACTTGGCCTATGCCGCGGCCGATCTGGTGGTCTCGCGTAGCGGCGCCGGCACGGTGTCGGAGTTGTGTCTGGTGGCCAAACCGGTGCTGTTCGTGCCCTCGCCCAACGTGGCCGAGGATCACCAGACCAAGAATGCGCAGGCGCTCGAACGGCAGGGTGCCGCGGCGATCGTGGCCGATGCCGTATGCCGCACCGAAGCCATGCCGCGGGCGCTGGAGCTGCTCGCCGATCCTGCTGCTCTGGCCTGCATGAGCGCCAACCTCGAACGGTTGGCCAAGCCGCGGGCGGCGGAAGACATCGTAGACGAAATCATGAAGATACTGGAATAATGGAGTTCTCGAAAGTCTACTTTTTAGGCATCGGCGGCATCGGTATGAGCGCCCTGGCCCGCTATTTCCTGCACGAAGGCAAGCAGGTGGCCGGCTACGACCGCACCCCCTCGACCCTGACCGCCGAACTCGAAGCCGAGGGCGCGGCAGTGCACTACGACGACGATGTGCGGGCCATTCCCGAGGCCTTTCTCGATCCGCACGACACGATGGTGGTCTACACCCCTGCCGTGCGGCAGGAGCATAGCGAGTATCGCTACTTCCTCGAACACGGCTTCATGGTCGAGAAACGGTCTCAAATGCTCGGGCACCTCGCAGAGGGCAAATACGTTATGGCTGTGGCGGGTACGCACGGCAAAACCACGACGTCGACCCTCGTGGCGTGGCTCAACCGCGCGCTGACGGGCGGCGGCTCGGCGTTCCTGGGCGGCATTTCGAAGAACTTCGGCGGCAATCTGGTGCTGGGCGCGGGCGCGCGGCTGGCGGTGGAGGCCGACGAGTTCGATCGCTCGTTCCTGCGTCTGTTCCCCGACGTGGCGGTCGTCACTTCGGCCGATGCCGATCATCTGGACATCTACGGCACGCACGAGGCGGTCAAGGAGGCTTTCGCGCAGTTCG
>CAMWJM010000096.1 GCA_947174575.1 uncultured Alistipes sp.
CGCAGGGCGAAGTGGTCGTCACCATGGACGCCGATTTGCAGGATTCGCCCGACGAAATCCCCGAGTTGCGCCGCATGGTGCTCGAAGAGGGCTACGACCTCGTGTCGGGCTGGAAGAAGCAGCGCCACGACCCCATAGGCAAGCGGTGGCCCAGCAAGTTCTTCAACTGGACGGCCCGGGCCGCGTCGGGCATCCGGCTCCACGATTTCAATTGCGGGCTGAAAGCCTATCGGCGCAAGGTCGTCAAGTCGATCGAGGTCTACGGCGAGATGCACCGCTTCATCCCCATTCTCGCGCGGCAGGCCGGCTTCCGGCGCATCGGCGAAAAGGTCGTCGAGCATCGCGCCCGGAAATACGGACACTCCAAATTCGGCCTCGAACGCATGGTCAAGGGCTACCTCGATCTCGTCACCGTTCTGTTCATGTCGCATTTCGGGCGCTCGCCGATGTACTTTTTCGGCAGCCTCGGCACCCTGATGTTCCTGTTGGGCGGGGGCACCACCGTGTGGGTCATCGCCGGCAAGTTGTGGAAGCAGGCGCAGGGCTTGCCGCTGCGTCCCGTCGCCGACCAGCCGCTGTTCTACCTGGCCATGCTGGCCGTCGTGCTGGGCGTGCAGCTCTTTTTGGCCGGATTTATAGGGGAACTGGTCGACAGAGGGTCGTCGGACAGAAACAAATACCTTATCGACAAACATTTGTAGTCTTATGATACAACGTATCCAATCCCTCTATTTGTTGGTCGTCGCGGCGCTCATGGCTGTCGCGCTCTTTGCGCCTCTCGCCTGGTTCGGAGGCGATGCCGGCGAATTCCGGCTCCATGCTTTCGCGCTTCGTGCGCTCGACGGCCGGACCGTGCAGTCTGCCTGGTATATGGGCGTGCTGCTCGCCGCGGCCTGCATGCTGCCTTTGGTCACGATTTTCCTTTTCCGGCGCCGGATGCTGCAGCTGCGGCTTTGCGTGGTCGAAGCCGTGCTGTTGGTCGGGGCTGCCGTCATGGAGGGCGTTTACTATTTCCTCGGGTGGCGGGTCTTCTCCGGACTGGCGTTCCACGCACAGGGTTTGCGCCCGGCGATCGTGCTGCCCCTGGTGTGCCTGCTGTTCGTGTGGTTGGCCGCGCGTGCCGTGCTGCGCGACGAACTGCTCGTCCGGGCGGCCGATCGGATTCGGTAGCCCCGGACGGCCGTCGCCTTGTATGCTGCGGGTTTCGGAGCTTTTGCCGCTGTGGATTATTTGTGCATAAAAAAGGTGGCAGGGACTTTGTTCGTATGGAAAATAAATTTATCTTTGAACATCAATATTACTATTATGTATGTAATAGAGTGTTGAAAGTGTAAACGGGATCTACATTGTTTTATTTTAAAATTCAATTTTTATGAAGCGATTCAATTTTTGGCGTTCGCTGTTCGTCTCGGCAATGGCTGTAATGGCTTTCGCCGCATGTTCGGACAAGAACGATGACAATGGCGGCACCGGCGAGGCGTCCATCACGGTCAATGGCAAGGCTGCCGTGGCGATCGGTTTGACGGCCGAGGCCGGTGCGCAGAGCGAGGCGGTGTCGATCGTCTCCTCGGGTGCCTGGACGCTCGAGTTCGAGCCTGCAGGTACGGATTGGTGTACGGCCAGCGCTGTTGCCGGCAATGGCGGGACTTCGACGGTGAAGTTTACGGCCGATGCGCTTCCCGAGGGTATCGAGGAGCGTTCCGTCACGGCCGTAGTCAAGACTTCGGGCGTGATCTTCGGTGTGGCTTATGACCAGATCGCCAAAATCAAGATACAGCAGTCCGTCAGTGGCGAGGTTTCGGAGATTATCTACAAGGAGACTTTCGGTACGGCCCAGGTCGCCAGCAATACCGATGTAGACAAGTACACGGCTTGGAACAAGACCGGCGAGGGCGCTGCCGATGTAACCTATATGGGTACGAATGTTTCCATTCGTAATACGAATACTAATGTAGCGACCAGCTACGACGGTGCTTCGACGGCTCCGATTCTCTTTTTCGGTAAGGTTCCCGCTACGTTCACGGTGCAGAATATCACCCTGACGGCCGAGCAGACCAACCTGCAGCTGACGTTCGGCGGCCAGCAGGTCATTACGAATGGTTCGGATTACACGTGGTCGAATGACAATCTGCTTGTGGCTCTCAGCGCCGATGGCAAGGTTTGGTCGACGATCGAGTATACGACCAACGACGGCGACCAGAACGCCGACGGTAAAAACTGGGTGTTGGCTACCGCCAATTTCACGCTTAAGGCTCCGGCCGAGAAGCTCTACATCCGTTTCAAGGCACCTGTACTTGCTTCGGCAACACGTATTGATGACATCACCCTGCAGACGGGCGTAGGCGGTCAGGAGGTCGATCTCGCTGCCGGCGATCCGGTCGCTACCGTCAAGATTAACGAGATCACCGCTGCCGGCGACTATCAGGTCGAGGGTGCTACGGTCATCGCAGCCTATGAAGCCGGCTTCCTCATGCAGGACGAGACGGGCATCATCTTGGTTTATCCGGGCAGCGATGCTACGATTCCCGCTGTCGGCAAGGTCGTAACCGTCAGAGGTGAGGTCTCTGTTTACGGTGGTGCGCTTCAGTTCGGTCAGGGTGCTTTGATTACCGAGACCGGCGAGGGTACGGTTCCGGCCACTCCCGAGGCTGTCGAAATTACGGCGGACAACATCGCCGGGTTCATGAATTCGCCCAAGATTACCTATGTCAAGACCACGGGTACGCTGACTGTCGACGATAAGTATCGTAACCTCGTCTTCACGTTCGAAACTTCCTACAAGGGTTCGATCGTTGCTCCGGTTGCCGATGCTCCGTTCGATCTCACTAAACTCAGCGGCAGCTTGGTCGACGTTACCGGCTGGTTCCTCAACAACGCCAACGGTAATACTTACCTCTCGATTCTGCCTATGGAGGTCAAAGAGAACACTACGACGCCTACGCTTACGTTCGCTTCCAAGCCCTCGGCTTTCGCCGGCAGCAATCCTGCGACGCAGACGATCAACTTCACGGCAACGAATATTCCCGCCGATGAAAACGTTACTTTCGAGTTCACGGGCGACGATAAGGCCATGTTCGACGTCGAGGGTCAGACAAATACGTCCGTTACGATCAAGGCTGTAGGCGACAACAATTCGGGTGCCGTTTACAATGCTACGCTCGTTGCTTCCTACAACAACGTAACCTTGGCACAGGTCGCCGTAAAGCAGAATGCGGTTTCTTCCGGCAATGATACCAAAGGTACTTTCACTTCGATGACCGGCATGCTTCCGACTTCGACCGATTCGGGTGCTGCATATTATGCAGAGAAAGCTAAAATCAATGGCAGCGATGAGGCGGTCGATATTCTGAAACTCGGTACGGGTAGCAAGGCCGGTGCCTTTACGACTGCAGCAGTAGGGGTTACGGGTAACAAAAAGCTCTCGTTCTATGCTGCTGCATGGAATGGTAAAACGGCTACGTTGTACATCAAAGTCGATAATGGTGGTGCTGTCGCTCCCGGATCGGTGGCATTGGCGTCTAATGCAGGTGTATCCGGTAGCTCGCCCTATACCATTACGTTCAGCGACGATAACGAGTACTATACCGTTGAACTGACCGATTTGACGGCTGCCTCGACGATTACGTTCTCGACGAATGCTGAATTTAAGGGCGGAGCCGAGGACAAGAGTACGGGTCGCGCTCTTATTGCAGGTATTCAGATTTACTAATTCGTTTCCACCTTTCTTTCACTCCAACTCTTGGCAGGGAATTTCCCTGCCAAGAGTTTACTTCTTAAAGGTTTCAACATAGCTCGAATGAATTCGGCTCGGCCCGCGGCTATCGAAAACCTTCGGTTTCTTTAAGTTTTTTGAGATAGATTTCCTATCTTTGCACGATGTTTGTTTTCAAAGATTTGCATTGGCCCGCAGGGTTGTTGGCGGGTATTCTTTTTCTCTTCGCGGGATGCGGCGACGATAGCACGGATGTGCTCCTGGTGCAGTTGGCTGCAGAGACCGTGAATTGCGAAACCACAACGAATCGCATCGTCACCGTCGGTGAGCAGAGTCCGTTCACCGCGCGGATCGTCGACCAGAGCGGCGACGATCGGGCTTGGTGTTCGTTCGATCCGTTTTTCGGCGATGCCGAGGCCGTGCTCGAAAAATCCGGCACGGTCGGCATTCCTCTTCAGATCTATTTGTCGCGCAACGAGAGCGACCGCGAGCGCACAGCGACTATCGTCGTCGCTTTTTCCGGCAAGTCGGCCGTCTCTTTGACCCTCCGGCAGCTGGCTTATTCTCCCACGGCGTTCTTCGATCGGCAGTGGGGCGAGCAGCCCGCCTATCGCGAGAACAGTTCCTATATATACAAGACCTATTATACGACCCTCACCCAGGGCGGGCGTGTCCGCAACTACTCCATCTGCTTCGACACCGAGAAGCGCGTGTCGCACTGGGTGGCCTATCCGTTGACGCTGAATTACGTGACACCTAACCTTGGACGACCTAATCCCGAACCGTGGGCTTACGACCCCAACAACCAGTTGCCCGCGATTCCGCAGTCGGCGCAGTCCAATGTCGTTCAGACATTCCGTTCCGGCGTGCGCGGCCACCAGTGTCCTTCGGCCGACCGCTACAGCAATAAGGAGACCAACGCCATGACTTATTATGCGGTCAACATCATGCCCCAGAACTACGATTTCAACGGCGGTATCTGGGCGCAGCTCGAAGGCAAAATCCGCACGGCCATGCAGTTGCATCGCCAGGATACGATTTTCGTCGTCACGGGCACTTATTTCGGCGACGGGCGCACGATTTCCGATCGCGACGGCAAGGAAATAGGGTATCCCTCCGACTGCTGGAAGGTGCTGCTGCGTTCGTCCGACAAGCGGGCCGTGTGGGAAAGTACGGCCGACCAGCTCTACGGCATCGGTTTCTGGTTCGCCAACGACAATTCGAATACCGGTGCATTGCGCGATTATGCGACCTCGATCGCCGAGATCGAGCGCAGGACGGGGTTCACGTTTTTCCGCAACATCCCCGCCGAAGCTGCCGAGGCGGTCAAGGCGCAGAACCGCCCCTCGGATTGGGGCATTTGACAGGAACGCGGCGGCATGCCGGTTCGGGCTGCGGATATGGATGATTGAAAGTACTTAATTATAGACCGTTATGAAGAAATTCCTTCTTACAGGATTGTTCGCCGCGTTGATCGTGGCTTGTATTGCGCAGAAGCCCTATAAGGTGGTCTTCTACAACTTCGAGAACCTCTTCGACACCATCGACGATCCCGACATCTTCGACGAGGAGTTCACCCCCGAGGGGCCGAAGAAGTGGAATTCGGTCAAGTACGGCAAGAAGATCGCCAATCTCGAACGCGTGCTGTTCGACATCGCGGCCGAAGATCGGGATTTCCCTGCGGTGATCGGCGTCTCGGAGATCGAGAACCGCAACGTCATGGAGGATGTCATCGCACAGGCCAAGTTGGCGCATGCCGATTACCGCGTCGTGCATTTCGATTCGCCCGATGCGCGCGGTGTCGACGTGGGGTTCTACTATCGGCCCGACCTCTTCAAGCT
>CAMWJM010000097.1 GCA_947174575.1 uncultured Alistipes sp.
GATATTGATTATGGCTTGCATCGATTGGAGTACATTGGGTTTCGGCTATTATAAGACCGATTTCAATGTCCGCTATGCGTTTGCCGACGGCAAATGGGGCGAAATGGAGGTGACGGACGATGAGTATATCAAAATGCACATGTCGGCCTATTGCCTGCATTATGGTATCGAATTGTTCGAGGGCTTGAAAGCCTTTCGGGGCGTCGATGGCAAAGTGCGGCTTTTTCGTGTCGAGGAGAATGCCAAGCGGCTGCAATCGTCGGCCGAGCGTTTGTGTCTGCCCGTGCCGACGGTGGAGATGATCGTGAAAGCGTGTGTCGAGGTGGTGAAGCGCAACGAACGTTTCGTGCCTCCCTATGGCACGGGAGCGTCGCTCTATCTGCGTCCGGTGATGTTCGGGACGTCGGTAGGCCTGGGCGTGAAACCGTCGCAAGATGCGCTGCTGATCGTCTATTGTTCGCCGGTGGGAGCCTATTTCAAGACGGGAATCAAGCCGATGCCCGTGGTGATCGACCGCGAACAGGATCGGGCTGCTCCACGTGGAACGGGCGATGTGAAAGTTGGCGGCAACTATGCGGCGAGCCTTTTGTCCGGTGAGCGGGCGCATAAAATGGGCTATTCGAACGTGATTTATCTCGATGCGGCGGAACATAGATACATCGAAGAGTGCGGTGCCTGTAACTTTTTCGGGATCAAAGAAGGCAAGTATATCACGCCTCAATCGCCCTCGGTGCTGCCGTCGATCACGAACAAAAGCCTGCGCCGACTGGCTGTAGATATGGGTCTGGTGGTCGAAAATCGTCGAATTCCGGTCGATGAACTTCCGACTTTCGAAGAGTGCGGCGGTTGTGGCACGGCGGCGGTGATCTCCCCTATCGGTAAGATTTTCGACCTGCAAACCAACGAAATTTATTTCTATGGCGACGAGGTGGGTAAAGTCTCGCTCGAACTCTATACTCGCCTGCAAGATATTCAATATGGTCGGGCTGGAGATGAATATGGTTGGTGTACAATAGTGGAATAGCATAATAAAACAGCTTTGATATTGATTGGGCGACCCGATTTCGGGTCGCCCAAAACTTTTATATATAATAAAGTTCGACGAGAACGTGTGTGAGGCTTGGGGTTTTTGTGTTCCACGTGGAACGAAGAAATTGGCGGAAGGTTTTTGTTGCTGGGGCTTGTGTTTTTTTGCCCTGTTTTGTGGGTGGGTTGTGGGGTTTTTGGTTGTGCGGTTTGTCGAGGTGTGGGTAATTGATTCTTTGGCTTAAATGGGTGGTTGCAGGCGGGGCGACTGTGTTTTGAGAGGTTTTGTGGAATGTTTTTTTTGTGGCGGGCTGGTTTGTGAGTGGTGTTCGCTTTTTTTGTGGTTTGTTTGTAGGTGTGTTTGCTGTGTGGGTTTGTGGCCGCAGCGTTCCACGTGGAGCAAAATAAAGTGGGATTTTGGATAGGGGGGGGGTGTGGGTGAGTTGTGCGCGGCTGGGCCAGGTGGTGTTTCTTTCTCGTCTCTTTCTGTTTTTTTTATCTGCGGCTGCCCTCGAAATAACAAGTAAAGTGGGGTTTGTTGTACCCCCCCCCTATTCTCTGCTTGATTTGCTGGGTGCTTGTTGTGTCGGCCCGTGGATGTGTTGGGGGGGGCTTGTTGTTGGCAGAAGCTGCGCTTGGTTTTTGTTGTAGTTGTTTGTCGCTACAGCTCTGCAATGCTTTTTCTTGTATTGCGGCTTGTGGTGAGAAAAGATGTGTGGTCGGCTATATAATTAGCAGGCGGCTTCGTAGAAAAACGTGTTGTTTTTTGAGGGGGGGGCTTTTTTGGGGATTCTTATGTTTGTGGTGGCGAATTGTTTTTTTTTGCAACCCGTTTTGGAAGAATAAATGGGTTGTTATTTTGTCTCTTTGTAGTGCTAATTTGGCGTTTAAAGATTTGCTGTGTTGTGCGATGATGCAGCTTCTGACGGTTTTTTGCTGGAGGCGTGTGCGGTTAAGAGGCGTTTGGTTCCACGTGGAACCAAACACACCCCTACTCTCTTTCTTGTGTGGTTTAAGCAGGCCGAGGGGGCGTATGAGTATGCTGGTGGATGCCGGTGTGTGTTGTGCACCCGATCGGCAGAGGGGTTTTGTGGGCTATCTGCCGAATCGAACCAACAGGACGTTGACGTCGGCGGGTGAGACGCCGGGGATACGCGAGGCTTGGCCGATGGTCGCCGGGCGAATGCGGGCGAGCTTCTGGCGGGCTTCGATGGTCAGCGCCTGGACTTGCGAGAAATCGAAATCCCGGGGTATGGCGATGTTCTCCAGCCGATGCAGCTTGTCGGCGATGAACTTTTCGCGCTCGATGTAGCCTTTATACTTGATTTGGATCTCGGCCTCCTCGATCGCCTCGGCGGTGATCCTCTGATCGGCGATGAACTTGTCGAGAGCCGGCAGCACCTGGCGGAGTGTTTCGATCGTTACGTTGTTGCGCATGAGGATGTCGGAGAGCTTCCGCCCCTGGGTTAAAGGCTCCGATCCGACCGATTTCAAATAGTCGTTGATTTCGGCTGCTTTGACACTCCGTTCTCGAGCGAAGGAAATAAGCGATTCTACGAACGATTTTTTTTCGAGAAAATGTCCGTAGTTTTTGCGGGTCACGAGTCCGATTTTGTGCCCCAGCGGAGTGAGTCGTAAGTCGGCATTGTCCTGTCGGAGCAGAATCCGATACTCGGCCCGCGACGTGAACATGCGGTAGGGTTCGTCGACTCCCTTGGTCACCAGGTCGTCGATCAACACGCCGATGTAGGCTTCGTCGCGACGCAGCACGATCGGCTTCTCGCCTTTCAGCGACCGGTGCGCATTGATGCCGGCCAGCAGACCCTGGGCTGCGGCCTCCTCGTAGCCCGTCGTGCCGTTGACCTGCCCGGCGAAATAGAGACCCTGCACCCGCTTCGTTTCGAGCGAATGGTGCAGCTGCGTGGGCGGGAAGTAGTCGTATTCGATGGCGTAACCAGGACGAAAGATGTGAACATCCTCCAGACCTCGGATTTTTCGCAAGGCGGCCAATTGGATTTCCCACGGCAGCGACGACGAGAAGCCGTTGAGATAGTATTCGTTGGTCGTGCGGCCTTCGGGTTCGAGAAAGAGCTGGTGCTGCTCTTTGTCGGCGAAGGTGCGGAGTTTGTCCTCGATGCTGGGACAATAGCGGGGACCGATGCCCTCGATCGTGCCGTTGAACAGCGGCGAGCGGTCGAACCCGCTGCGCAGAATATCGTGAACTTCGGGCGATGTGTAGACTAAAAAACAAGGCAGTTGATTTTCAACGGGATGCGTGTCGGCTGAAAACGAGAATTTCGACGGTTCGGCATCGCCCTCCTGCACTTCGAGGGCCTCGAAATCGATGGTGCGGGCGTCGAGACGTGCCGGCGTACCGGTCTTCATGCGGCCGGTTTCGAAGCCCAAAGATTTGAGACTCTGTGTGATACCGTGCGATGCAGCGTCCCCTGCCCTACCCCCTTCGGCGTGCGAAGCGCCGCAGTGCATCATGCCGTCGAGGAACGTGCCTGCTGTGAGTACCACGGCCCGACAGGCGAACTCTACGCCCATGCGGGTCTTGATGCCGCGGATGCAGGGCCGTTCGCCGGCGGTGTCGAACAGCAGTTCGGTGGCGGCATCCTGCCAGATATAGAGATCGGGCGTGTTTTCGAGCGTGCGGCGCCACTCCTCGGAAAACCGCGTTTTGTCGCATTGCGCCCGGGGACTCCACATGGCAGCGCCTTTCGAGCGGTTGAGCATGCGGAACTGCACGGCCGTGAGGTCGGTGATGCGGCCCGTCTGCCCGCCGAGAGCGTCGATCTCTCTGACGATCTGACCTTTGGCGACTCCTCCTATGGCCGGATTGCACGACATGGCAGCCATCTTGGTCATGTCCATGGTGAGCAGCAGCGTCCGGGAACCCAGGCGGGCGGCGGCCGCCGCGGCCTCGCATCCGGCGTGTCCTCCGCCGATGACAATAATATCGTATTGAAGCATAAACACCTAAAAAACAATGTATTACAATGATTGACGAGACTGGCCCGTATGCAGAATTCTGTAGAATCTGTATGCAGTATCTTGTAGATTCCGTATGCCCTATCTTGTCGTTGTTCGTCCTTTGCGGATTCGAGACAAAGGTAGTGATTTATTCGCGATCGGCGCGGGCTTCGGGCGGTTTTTCGGAGGATTCGAAAGACGCCGGAAAAGAGACGGCATCGATCGAAGCGGGAACCGGCATAAAGGGCTATTCGTCCGGTGGTTTTGGGTGGGAACGGCGGCAAAACGGTGCGGCGGCGAAAAAAGCGGGGGCGGCAGTGTGTTTTTCGGAAAATAATAGTATCTTTGTTTCTTGGGGAAACCGACGAACGGCCGTGATCTTCGGGCGGATAGCGCGGATAGAACGGGTAGAAGTCGTGCCCTTGCGAAGCGCGAAACGAATGGATTCCGCTATAGGGCTGCAAGGCGTATGGGTGCACATCGCCTCGGCTGTGGCGGTTCGGCGATTCGGGTGAGTTCGATCGCGTTCGCCTGCCGCCGCAGTTTGGGTGCAGGGTCGAACCGAATTGCGGCCGAAAGCAGCAAACCGCAGCGATGAAATTTGAAACCGACGATTCGAAAAGCCGGGAATGTTGAAATATAATCGGGTAAAAATAAATAGAATAGCGTTATGTACGGGAAAATCAAGGAACATTTGCAGCATGAGCTGGCCGAGATCAAGGCCGCGGGCCTCTACAAGACGGAGCGGGTGATCGCATCGCCCCAGCGCGCCGAGATCGAAGTGGCGGGTCGTAAAGTGTTGAATTTCTGTGCCAACAACTATTTGGGCCTGTCGGACAATCCGCGGCTCGTGGAGGCGGCCAAGAGGGCTATGGACGCCCGCGGCTACGGCATGTCGTCGGTGCGCTTCATCTGCGGGTGCCAGGATATCCACAAGGAGCTGGAAAAGGCGATCGCCGACTACTTCGGCACCGAGGATACGATCCTCTATGCGGCCTGCTTCGATGCCAACGGGGGCGTTTTCGAACCCCTCTTTACTGAGGAGGACGCGATCATTTCGGATGCGCTGAATCATGCGTCGATCATCGACGGCGTAAGACTTTGTAAAGCCGTGCGTTATCGCTACGCCAACGCCGACATGGCCGAGCTGGAGGAGTGCCTCAAGAAGGCCCAGGCCCAGCGTTTCCGCATCATCTGCACCGACGGCGTTTTCTCGATGGACGGCAATGCCGCGCCGCTCGACAAGATCTGCGCCCTGGCCGAGAAATACGACGCGCTGGTGATGGTCGACGAGTGCCACTCGGCCGGCGTGCTGGGCAAGACGGGTCGCGGAATCACCGAACTCTACGACCTGCGCGGGCAGGTGGATATTCTGACCGGCACCCTCGGTAAGGCATTCGGCGGTGCCGTGGGCGGTTTCACGACGGGCCGCAAGGAGATCATCGACATGCTGCGCCAGCGTTCGCGCCCCTATCTCTTCTCCAACTCGCTGCCCCCTGCCGTGGTCGGTGCCGGGATCGAGATGTTCAAGATGCTG
>CAMWJM010000098.1 GCA_947174575.1 uncultured Alistipes sp.
CTGTTCGGGTGCTTCTGTAGTAGTCGAAATCTCTTTTTTTTCTTCTTCCATAACCCTTTGTTTGGCATTTCCGAATGACCGATCTGTTGATTCGGAAATTCATGTTATTTTTCGCGATATAAATGTAATTGTTATCTTTTTATTGATTTACACAATAATTATATGTATTTTTGCAAGTGTTGACAAAAGAATTTTAACTGTATGCATATCCATTCAAAACGCTACTCCTACGTTCCTACGAATGAACGGACTCAACGTTTGTACGACCAAATATGTATTCGATTTGATGAATTGATGAAAGAAGAGAATGCCCGAGACAGCATGAAAGCGAAGTATCTGCCGAAGTCCTATTATATAGAGTTGCTGGCCCGGGAATTCTCATTAAGTCCCTCTTCGGTGTGGTCGATTCTTAATTCTCGGAATAAACGATGATTTCAGCAGAGGAGGTTGAACGTATATTACGGGTCAATGAGGCCCGTAATATAGAGTTGTTCGCTCCATATGACCCTTATACAGGCGTCGGCTCTCTCATTGATCGGAATAAGTTTTATTTTTCTCCGGGGAATTATGTACTCATTCCTACATATCTCTTTCAGACAAAGTTCATACAAGAGATAAATCGATATGGATCGCTAAAACAATATGCCGAACAAAACGGTGAGAATTATAATAGTCTGCTCGGATTTATCAATTCCATGCGTATGGAGTACGATTTCGAGTATTGGGCAGCAACATGCGCCATGATTCGAGATCGAAGCAGTGAGAACCTTGTTCCATTCATACTCCGGCGACCGCAGCGAAAGTTGCTGAAAGTTTTCGTTGATGACTTGTTTGCCAATAAACCGGTACGAGTTGTCTTATTGAAAGCGCGTCAGTGGGGAGGATCAACGCTAACCCAGTTATTTATGGCGTGGATTCAGATTTTCCACCGCAAAAACTGGAATTCAGTTGTTGCGGCGCAGGATAAAACCGCGGCTCAAGGTGTTCGCGAAATGTTCGCGACGATGGCCGACAATCATCCGACGGATGTTTTTCATGTCGAACTCAAAGCCTATGCCGGTACTTCTCACACAAAATTACTTCGGGATCGGGGTTGTGTAATCTCTGTGGGATCATTCAATACTCCCGATGCTATGCGATCCACGTCTCTGAAAATGATGCACTGTACGGAGGTCGGGATGTGGCAAGACACACCTCATCGTAAAGCGGCGGCATTCATCACATCTATGAAATCTTCGGTGCCACGTATTCCATATACATTCATTGTTCTTGAATCTACAGCTAAAGGAGTCGGAAATTATTTTCATACTACATGGATTGAAGCGCAACAAGGGAAAAGCGGTTATAAGCCTGTCTTCATCCCGTGGTTCGAAATGCCTGAATACTGGGAACATTTTCGGGACGAAGCAGAGAAAAGAGCCTTTATACAGACTCTCTCCAAAATAGAATCATATCGCTTCGAGTGCGGTGCCACGCTTGAGGGTCTAAAATGGTATCGTTCGGAACGGCTTGAGCAGCCATCCGACTGGATCATGCAAGAAGAATTTCCTTCAACGCCAGAAGAAGCATTCATTTCTTCTGGCCGGCTGGTACATGACGCAACCGACATACGAGCAATGCTCTCCATGACTTCAGCTCCGAAGTTTACCGGAGAACTTGCCGCCGATGCACTCTATGGGCCGCAGGCTATCGATTCAACGTTGCGTTTCGTCCCAAGCACAAGCGGATCACTATACCTTTGGGCCATGCCGGATAAAACCCAGCATATCCTCAATCGTTATGTTGTCTCGATGGACATCGGAGGGAAAAGCGATAAGGCCGACTGGACGGTCATTTCAGTCGTCGATCGATATATGTTACTCAAAGGTGGCGTGGAAGAGTGTATCGGTACTTGGCGGTTTCACCTCGATCAAGACTTGGCTGTATGGAGGGCGGTACAATTAGCTCATTTCTTCAACGATGCTCTACTGGTCGTGGAGTTCAATTCTCTCGATGCCAAAGGTACCGAGGGCGATCATACCCTTACTATCCTTGACGAAATTGTCGGGCATTACGAAAATATCTATTATCGAGATGATCCGACAAAGATTCGGGAGGGATTGCCACCTCACTACGGGTTCCACACCAATGCAGCATCCAAGCGCGATCTTATCACTCAAATGAGTAGACGCCTCCGCGACAAGACTTATATCGAGAATGATAAGCGAGCCTTGGATGAATGCGCATGGTTCGAGCAGAAAGCCAATTCCGCGTCGTTCGGAGCCATTGACGGGCACCACGACGATATTTATATGTCGCGTGCTATTTGCCTGAAAGTGTCGTCCGTCATGCCTATGCCGCAGGTTGTCATGCAAAAAAACGAAACACCCCGCCATCAATCGAGCGGGGTGCGGACATTATCCAGTTTTTAGTTATGAAATTGCGGCTCCCGGTTGTTGGGGCATCATATCCGGACGTGCATGATTGCCAAATGCTTGACGAAGCATTTCAGTTGTTCGTGGATCTGCACCAGCGGCCGCGGCTTCTTGTTGCACGGCATCGACGGTCGTGGCGTCCATTGGTATTCCTTGCTGTTGCTGCTGTTGCAGGGACTTTAGTTTGGTCAACAATTGCTTACCGAAAGGTAACGTCGTATATTCCAAGAATACGTCCAACGGCAATCCCATTTGTACCATCTGCATCAGATACTCATCTATCCGTTGACGGAATACGGGCGTGTCCATTGTCTGCGATGACACCAAGGAGTAGTCATTAGCAATCGCGGCCGCTTTTTCCGGAATATACTCTTTAATTGTCGAAGAGTATTCTTTCCCGGACAAGGCCAGATGCCGCGGTCGGTTGTAATATTGAATCAACACCTTAAGCAACTTACCGTCTCGCTTCGTACAGAATTCGGTGAATCGATCGAACAGCAACACGAAGTTCAGCATAGCGTTTTGTGCCATTTGAGCATAAAGCGAAGACGGAGTTCCGGACTTGGAGACCTGTCCCTGCAAAGCTCCCGACAAACCGCTGATTTCTTTGGCCTGCTGCATGTCAAAATTCAGAATATCCCAGATCCCGATATTCGTGGAATTGCGTGATAAAAATTCCGGCATTGCCGTAACACCAGGCTTCGGTGTATAGAAGATCACACCATTTACTTTCATGAGTTGTTGGATATACTTATCTGGATCATTCCCTTCAAGTTTATCTACAGGTACCATCAGCGTATTCTTCGCACTGCCAGCAAGGAGCGCATCCAACAACGTGCGTTGCCGGTTGATATTGCGTTGTATGTCGATTAAATCAGACAACAGCGATTTCGCATGTCCATCGATAATCGGCATTGATGCAAAGACATAGGGATGCTGCTGATGTTTGTAGGGTGATTCCATATCCAACAGACATACACCGGTCGGGGTCATAAACTTGACACACCAATATTCTTCGTAGTAGCGTTCATATTCGATCATCGCATCGGCGACATCTTCAGCTTGAAGCCCGGCATCCAATGCCTGCTCTCGGCGTCGTTCATTCTCGATTTCCGCCTGCTGCTCCCAATAGGCGAAGTTTTCCGTATATTCTTTAGGAAGCTCTGCCGAAGCACGGTCATGTACCCACAGCACCCATCGGCCCTGCTTAATCCATACTTCGATCACACGGCATTTATTCGGCTCCGCAGTGTTACCCCAGAAATCGAGCGATCCGAGAACATCCTGCGCTTTCGGATTCATTTCTTCGTTCCGAAATTGGTTCGATTTGAACAAATCCCGCAAAATCTGTTCGTCGGTCGTTGTCGCTGCAAAGTTCGAGATCAATTCGTCCATCGTATAGCTATGTATTTCACAGATGCGCCGCAAGTCCAGTAATCGCGGATCTTCGCAGTCCTGATTCCAGGCTATGCGATTTTCGTTTACAAATGAAACACGACCATCCGTGTCGTTGCGATCATCCCATTTCGTGTAGGTAATTTTCGCCCACGAGATACCCATTGACAGCAGTGTTATGACATGGTTGATGTCGAGCGTCGTGTTTTCGTTCGCATCCAAGCACGCCTGAATCGTATTGGTCAACATCTCGGCCAGTTCACTGTCTTCATTGCGACGCGCTTGCACCATAGTTTGCGTCTTATTCGAGAGCATCTGTCCGAGGATATTGCGAACAAACCCTTGGATAACATTGTTGGAAATAGGAGTGATGCCAATACGGGAAATCAGCACTTTTTCCTGCACCATCTTTCCGGGATGATCCGGATCTTCGACATAATCATCCCATTGTTGCCCGTTCATATAGCGCATGAACCTCTCGTGTTCCCGGCGACGGGTCGCAAGTTGCTCCCAATCATGCGCACATGCGTATAATAGCTTCATGTTATCCTCCCGATCTTTGTAGGATGATCGGATCTTATTTGCTACACTCTGCGGCTGCAGCTTTTTATTACCGACCTTTGCTAATGCTTTCAGGCGTGAAATATCCACATTTGCCATATCCTGTTCTCTTTGATTATTTTTCCCATTCATTGATCACCTCTTGCATCAGTTGCTGCCATTCTTTCATCTGCTCAACATAGACTTCATTAAATACAACAGTAGCATTCAACCGATTCTTCAGTAGATATATCTGATAAACCTTTTTTACAAGACCAGATTTGAATTTCTCCTTTTGTTCTTCGGTCAGGGGTTTAGCATCCGACCGGTCATCGCCACTGCTTTGCAGCCCGGCATCTTTCAATACGGCCGCATAGGAATCCTCAAGTTCTTTCAGCGCTGGAACCGTTACACGACCCAACTTATCGCGATGGGTCGGTAAATTGAGAGCTTCAGCCTGCCTGTATGCTTGATAGTTTCGTGCCCATTTGTCCATTTGTTTCTTCTCTACATTCGCCCATATCTTGCGTTCAATGTAGGCAACGCGCCGTTGGTAATCGTCCAGTGTTTCCCCTTCTTTAGGCTTTCCGGCAATCAACTTCGCCTGCGACCGCGGAGCATTCAAAAATAACATAACATCCTCAACATCGGCACCGTCTCGCAACATGCCAGCAACGCCTTCATACATTGATATGAAAGAATTTATATCAACACCAAGGCCATTAGCCGTAATAGCTTGCAGGGCAATATAAGCCGAAGTTTGATCCCATGCTTTCGGTTCCTCTTGTTCGACAATCCGTTTTACCTTTCCAACGAAGCCGACCAGATCAGCAAGCAGAACGGATGGATTCAAATCATGTCCTGCAGCCACGCTTTCGACCATCGAACCCACAGAGGTATTGCGGATCGTGGAAATGAGAGCCGATTGTAGCAAATCTTGTCCCATATCTTCCGTTCCGTCATCTGCGAAGAGGTATCTCCATACATTGTTACCGATGCCCCACAGAACATTAAGCAGATATCCGAATGTCAGTAGATTCGCGACAGCGCCAGTTTTCGCACGGACGACGTCTCGGACGGCAGCATCCCAGGCTTCGGCATCCGAAAGCCCTTGTGCTTTGTAATATTC
>CAMWJM010000099.1 GCA_947174575.1 uncultured Alistipes sp.
CGTGCTCCATCTTGAGAAGCCCGACGGAGTGATCGTGTCGCTCGGCGGACAGACGGCGATCAACCTCGCCGAACCTTTGGCCGCCCTCGGCGTACCCATTATCGGCACCGACTGCGAGGCGATCCGCAATGCCGAGGATCGCGGCTGCTTCGAGCGCATCATGGAGGAGCTGGGCATCCCCCAGCCCGAGGCCGAGGCCGTCACCGACATCGAATCGGGCGTGCGGGCCGCCGCGCGCATCGGCTATCCGGTGCTCGTGCGTCCCAGCTACGTGCTGGGCGGCCGGGCCATGCAGATCGTTTCCAACGAGGAGCGTTTGCGCCACTACCTGCAGACCGCCGTCGAGGTCAATGCCGACCAGCCCGTGCTGGTCGACCGCTACATCATGGGCAAGGAGCTGGAGGTCGACGCCATTTGCGACGGCCGCGATGTCTTCATCCCCGGCATCATGGAGCATGTCGAGCGTACGGGCATCCACTCGGGCGACTCCATAAGCGTTTACCCCACGTTCAGCGTCTCCGAGGCTGCCAAGCGCAAAATCATCGACTACACCGTGCGATTGGGACTTCGCATCGGCATCGTGGGCCTTTACAACATCCAATTCATCCTCGACGCCGACGACGAAGTCTATGTCATCGAGGTCAACCCCCGTTCGTCGCGCACGGTGCCGTTCCTCTCGAAGTCGACGGGCGTCGGCATGGCCCACATCGCCACGCAGGTCATTCTGGGCAAGAGCCTGCGCGAGCAGGGCATCGCCGAGGTCTATGGCCGCGAAAAGGAGCGTTGGTACGTCAAAGCCCCGGCGTTCTCGTTCTCCAAGATCCGCGGCATGGACTCCTACCTTTCGCCCGAGATGAAGTCCACGGGCGAGGCGATCGGCTACGACGACAAGCTCACCCGCGCCCTCTACAAGGCGCTGCAGGCCACGGGCATGAACGTATCGAACTACGGCACGATCTTCGTCACCATAGCCGACCCCGACAAAGCGAAAGCACTGCCCTTGGTGAAGCGTTTCTATGAACTGGGCTTCAATATCGAGGCTACCACCGGCACCGCGGCGTTCCTGCGCGAACACGGCATCCGCACCCGCACGCGCCGCAAGCTCAGCGAGGGCAGCTCCGAGATCATCGACTCCCTGCGGCAGGGCCATGTGAGCTATGTCATCAACACCATCGACATCAACCAGCATGACACGCGCCTCGACGGCTACGAAATCCGCCGCACGGCCGTCGAGAACAACGTCACGGTCTTCACGGCGCTCGAAACCGTGGCCGTGCTGCTCGACGTGCTGGAGGAGATCACCTTGCGCGTCTCTACGATCGACGCCCAATAGCCGAACCGATGTACAAGCAGGGAATCTATACCGTTTTGGAGAACGCGCCGCTCACGGCGTCGGTTCGCCGCATGCGCCTCGGGGGCGACACGCAGTGGATCGTGCGGCCCGGGCAGTTCGTGAACATCGCCCTCGCAGGCAAATTTCTGCGGCGGCCCATTTCGGTCTGCGACTACGATGCCGAGTCGATCACCCTTATATATAAGGTGGTCGGCGAGGGCACCGCGCAGTTGGCCGGCATGCTCCCGGGCGAGCGGCTCGATTTGCTCACGGGTTTGGGCAACGGCTTCTCGACCGACAACGACGCCCGGCGGCCGCTGCTCGTAGGCGGCGGGGTAGGGGTGCCGCCCCTCTACAATCTGGCCAAAACCTTGCTCGCAAAGGGGCTGCCCGTGCAGGTCGTCTTGGGTTTCAATACGGCCGCCGAGGTCTTCTATGCCGAGGAGTTCCGGGCACTGGGGTGCGGCGTGACGGTCGCCACGGCCGACGGCACCTGCGGGGTGAAAGGCTTCGTCACCCATGCCTTGCCGGACTTGGACTTCGATTATTTTTATGCTTGCGGCCCGCTGCCCATGCTGCGGGCGCTCGCGGCGGCCACGGTGTGCGACGGCCAGCTCTCGTTCGAGGAGCGCATGGGCTGCGGCTTCGGTGCCTGCATGGGGTGTTCGTGCAAAACGCTCACGGGGCACAAGCGCATCTGCAAGGAGGGGCCGGTAATGAACAAAGGCGAGATACTTTGGTGAGAATGGATGCGGCCCGATGGGCCGCGCGGGCCGCAGCTTCCCGATGCGGAGGCCCGCAAGCGTGCTCCGCAAGTTGCGGCCGCATGATATGCGAACAGATTTGATTATGATAGATACTTCCGTCGTACTTTCCGGGTTGAGGCTGGACAACCCCGTTATTCCCGCCAGCGGGACGTTCGGCTACGGGCAGGAGTTCCGCGACTTCTACGACCTCGACATCCTGGGTTCGTTTTCGTTCAAGGGCACCACGCGCGAACCCCGCTTCGGCAACCCTACGCCGCGCATCGCCGAGTGCCGCGAGGGGATGATCAACGCCGTGGGGCTGCAAAACCCCGGCATCGAGCATGTCATCGCCGAGGAGCTGCCGCGCCTGCGCGAATTTTTCCATAAGCCCGTCATCGCCAACATTTCGGGTTTCTCGGTCGAGGAGTACGCCTACTGCTGCGAGCGCATCGACCGGCAGGAGCAGGTGGGGCTGATCGAGGTCAATGTTTCGTGCCCCAACGTGCGGCACGGGGGTATGTCGTTCGGCACTTCGCCCGAGGCGGCGGCCGAGGTGACGCGCGCCGTCAAGGCCGTGACGACCAAGCCGGTCTACATCAAGTTGAGTCCCAACGTCACCGACATCGTAGCCATAGCCCGGGCGTGCGAGGAGGCGGGGGCCGACGGCTTATGCCTCGTCAATACTTTGCTGGGCATGCGCATCGACGTTGCACGACGTAAACCCGTTATCGCCAATACCATGGGTGGCTTCTCCGGCCCCGCGATCTTCCCCGTGGCCGTGCGCATGGTCTACCAGGTCGCCCGGGCATGCCGGGTGCCCGTCATCGGGTGCGGGGGCGTGCAGTCGGCGCGCGATGTCATCGAGATGATGATGGCCGGCGCCACGGCCGTCGAAGTGGGTGCCGCCAACTTGGTGAATCCTTATGCTTGCAAGGAGATCGTCGAGGCCCTGCCCGCCGAAATGGAGCGGCTGGGCATCGAGAAATTGGAGGATATTATAGGAATCGTCGAATAACGGGCTGAAGACTGCGGAGGGGCTGCGGCTGAACGTTGAGGGCTTCCGCAGGGGGTTGCGGCCCGCACGGCTCCGACGGAGCCGCAATCCGAAACGGGAATAAATTTTTCTGAAATATGAATAAAGATGTGATTATCGCCTGCGACTTCGCTTCGGCCGGGGAGACGTTCCGCTTCCTCGACCTCTTCGAGGGGGAGGCGCGCAAACCCTTTCTGAAGATTGGCATGGAGCTGTTCTACGCCGAGGGGCCGGACATCGTGCGCGAGATCAAGCGCCGGGGCCACCGCATCTTCCTCGATCTGAAGTTGCACGACATTCCCAACACCGTGCGCAAAGCCATGGCCGTGCTGTCGTGTCTGGACGTCGATATGTGCAACGTCCACGCCGCCGGCACCGTCGAGATGATGCGCGCCGCCCGCGAGGGCCTCACGCGCGAGGACGGCACGCGGCCCCTGTTGATCGCCGTCACGCAGCTCACCTCCACCAGCGAGGAGCGCATGCAGCGGGAGCTGCTGATCGGAGCCACCATGAACGACACCATCGTGAAGTATGCCTGCAACGCCCGCGAGGCGGGATTGGACGGTGTGGTCTGCTCGCCGTTGGAAGCCCGCATGGTGCACGAGGCGTGCGGCGCTGACTTTCTGACCGTCACCCCCGGTGTCCGCTTCGCCGACGGCGACCTGGCCGACCAGGTGCGCGTCACCACGCCGGCCCGCGCCCGCGAAATAGGCTCCGACTTCATCGTCGTGGGGCGTCCCATCACCGCCGCGCCCGACCCCGTGGCCGCCTATCGACGTTGCGTGGAGGAATTCGCAGGAATGGAGTGAAAATTGAAAGGCAGAAAGCAGAAAGCGAATTGCGGAATGGCTGCCATAGGCTCCGATCGCAAAATCGTCCTTCACCTTTCACCTTTGTCTTTTATGAAGTCTGTAAAACTGTTTTATCTGCGCAGCTGCCCCTATTGCAAGCGGGCGCAGCAATACATCGCCGAGGCCCGGGCGGCGCATCCCGAGCTGACCGGCGTCGAGATCGAGATGATCGAGGAGTCGGAGCGCCCCGACGAGGCCGACCGCTACGATTACTATTATGTCCCGACTTTCTACGTCGACGGCCGCAAGGTGCACGAGGGCGGCATCACGCCCGAAGAGACGGAGGCCGTGTTGCGCAAAGCGTTGGAGTGAAACGAAAACCGAAAATATCATTTTTATGAAGAAACTCATTGCCAAAGATTTGCTCTCGATCGGCGCCGTCTTCCTGCGCCCCGAGCAGCCGTTCACGTGGGCCAGCGGCATCAAAAGCCCGATCTATTGCGACAACCGTCTGACGCTCACGGCCGTCGAGGTGCGCAAACATGTCGAAGCCGGCTTGGCCGAAATCGTCCGCACCGAGTTTCCCGACGCCGAGGTCTTGATGGGCACCTCCACGGCCGGCATCGCCCACGCCGCTATCACGGCCATGCTGCTCGACCTGCCCATGGGCTACGTCCGCTCGGGCAACAAGGATCACGGCCGCGGCAATCGCATCGAGGGCCGGTTGGAGAAGGGCCAGAAAGTCGTCGTCATCGAAGATTTGATTTCGACCGCCGGCTCGTGCATCGAGGTCGTCGAGGCGCTGCGCGAGGCGGGCGCCGAAGTCCTGGGCGTGGCTTCGATCTTCACCTACGGCATGCAGAAGGGCATCGACCGCCTGCAGGCGGCCGGAGTCGTCAACCATAGCCTTTCCGATCTGGATACTTTGGTCGAGGTCGCCGACGCCGAGGGCTACATCCGCCCCGAAGACAAGGTGCGCCTGCTGAAATTCCGCGACAACCCTTCCGACGAACGGTGGATGAATTGATTATGCGTCATTTGATCGATCCTATGGATCTGTCGGTCGAGGAGACCGCGCAGATCGTCGCTTTGGCCGAGGAGATCATTGCCGATCGGGCCAAATACAGCACCGCGTGCCGGGGCCGGAAGCTCGCCACGCTTTTCTACGAGCCGTCGACCCGCACGCGCTTGAGCTTCACGTCCGCCATGCTGGAGTTGGGCGGCGAGGTCATCGGTTTCTCCGATGCCGCTTCGTCGTCGGTCTCCAAGGGCGAGACCGTGGCCGACACGGTGCGCGTCGTCCGCTGCTTCGCCGACATCATCGCCATGCGCCATTTCAAGGAGGGGGCGCCTTTGGTGGCGTCGCAGTATGCCGGCATTCCGGTCATCAATGCCGGCGACGGCAGCCATGCCCACCCCACGCAGACGCTCACCGACCTCTTGACCATCAAGCGCGAGAAAGGGCGGCTCGATCGCCTCACCATAGGCTTCTGCGGCGAACTGAGGTTCGGCCGCCCGGTGCATTCGCTCCTCACTGCGTG